>JABDQT010000308.1 GCA_013042165.1 Kiritimatiellales bacterium
GTCATAGGATTCGGTGAGGATCCGCTGCACTTCCTGATCAATCTTCTGCGAGGTGTCCTCGCTGAAGGTCTTCGACCCGTCGATGCCTTGTCCAAGGAATACCGGCGTATTGCGTGAACCGAGATTCTGGGGGCCAAGCAGCTTGCTCATCCCGTATTCACAAACCATGGCGCGGGCGATGGCGGTTGCGCGTTCGATGTCATTATGCGCACCGGTCGTCACATCACTGAAGATCAGTTCTTCTGCGGCCCGCCCGCCCATAAGCGAAATCAGGTCGGCTTCGAGTCGTTTTTTCGACTGCGTGTAGCGATCCTTCTCCGGCAACGACATCGTTGCGCCCAGTGCCCGCCCGCGCGGAATGATGGTCACCTTATGAATCGGCTCGCATTCCGGGGTATAGTACATGGCAATGGCATGTCCGGCCTCGTGGTAAGCAGTCAGCTTCTTCTCTTCGGCATCCAGCACGTGGCTGCGGCGTTCCCGACCCCACATCACCTTGTCGCGCGCCTCCTCCATGTCCTGCTGTTCAACAAACTCGGCACCGCGGCGGGAGGCCAGCAGGGCGGCTTCGTTCACGAGGTTCGCAAGGTCGGCTCCCGAAAAACCCGGCGTGCCGCGTGCGGATCTGCTGAGATCAACCTTGTCGGAGAGGCGTACGTTGCGGGAATGAATTTTCAGGATCTGTTCCCGTCCTTCCAGCGTCGGCAGATCGACCACCACCTGGCGGTCGAAGCGGCCGGGCCGCAGCAGGGCGGAGTCGAGTACGTCCGGCCGGTTGGTGGCCGCAACAATGATGATGCCTTCCTGGGTGTCAAAACCATCCATCTCGACCAGCAAAGCATTCAGGGTCTGCTCACGCTCGTCGTGTCCGCCGCCGATGCCGCTGAAGCGGCTGCGGCCAACCGCATCGATTTCGTCGATGAATATGATGCAGGGGGCATTCTTCTTTCCCTGTTCAAACATGTCACGTACCCGTGAGGCACCGATACCGACAAACATTTCAACAAAGTCGGAACCGCTGATTGTAAAGAAGGGCACATCGGCCTCGCCGGCCACCGCTTTGGCCAGCAGGGTTTTCCCGGTACCCGGAGCCCCGGACAGCAGAACCCCCTTCGGCATTTTACCGCCCAGTTTCTGGAACTGCTTGGGATCCTTCAGGAACTCAACGACCTCGGCCAGTTCCTCTTTCGCCTCATCGACGCCGGCGACATCCTTGAAGGTAATTTTATTCTTATCCTGCGTCAGCAGCTTGGCGCGGCTTTTGCCAAAGCTCATAGCCCCGCGTCCCGCGCTCTTCATCTGCCGGATAAAGATGAAATAGATGATTGCGAAAACCAGCAGAAACGGCAGGACGTTGGCCAGTACGGAAACCAAAACGGTCTTCGGCCGTTTTACCTTCACCTGGACTCCGTTTTCCTCCAGCAATTCCATCAGTTTTTCGGTCAGGATGATCTCCGTGCGGAACTGGGTGGTGCCGGACTCATTGATGTCCTTGGACTCGCCGGAGACATAGTGGTTGCCGGACCCGTCGTGTGCGATGTCCACTTTTGAAATCCGGCCGGCCCGCACCATATTGATAAAGTCGGAATATTCGACTTCGCTGGCTTTGCTGGACGAATTGGAGAACAGGTGGAGCACCGTCAGGAAAACGGCCATCATCAGTAACGAAATCGCCAGTCCGCGCAGGGGCATTGGTGGCGGCCCCTTCTTGCCGGGTTTGTTTAACTTGTTGTCCTTCGTTGATTTATCGTCTGCCATATCTACATCTTTCTTTAAAAAACTCGCCGGAAACTACCACCGCCATTGGGTGATTGCAACGTCTACAGCAAAATCTTGGAGTTAACCGGCCGGGGTTTGTTCAATTCTTGCGTGCACTGATTTTCCGGTATCGCCCTGTACTTCCCAACCCCGAGCCGTACGGTAGCCGGGAAGCCAGATAATCTCGCCGCGGCAAATAACCACCGGGATGTTTGCACGTTGAGCACGCGGAATTTTCTGGTCGGTCAGAATATCCTGCAGCTTTCGGCTGCCCTCCATGCCGAGTGGGGCGATTCGGTCGCCGGACCGATATCCACGCACCTCAATCGGCGAACTGCCGACTTTTCGTGCATTGAACGAAGCCTCCGCCGGCAGGATGCCGATGCCTTTTCCATGGTCCTTGCGCCAGCCGGTTCCCGGTTCGCGAGTCAGCATCCATTGTGGTTCCGAGAGTGGATGGTCGCGCTCTTCAAAACGCGGGATGCCATATTCCACCACCACACGCTGTTTGTCATTCAACTCAAAAGTCGTCGTTCCATTTCCCGCAGCCATCAGCGCCAGGATCTTTTCCACGGCATCAAAATCAGCTTCTGCCGCACCCTGCTCGAAAAGCCATTTGCGCAGGATTCTTCGCCGCAACGCGAGCGGTAAAGTCGACGGAACTTCCGGCTTCGTTCCGTCGACCGCAGCGAAGCCGGAGGTTTCGCCTGCCATTTGTTCCATCCAGACGTTCTCTTCCCGCAGAATATCCATAGTCCGCAGAAGGGTTTCGCGGAGGTTGGGGTTCAGCTCGCCTTCCAGCAAGGGAAGAATCGTATGCCGGACGCGGTTGCGCAGAAACTGTTCGTCCGCGTTGCTTGCATCCTCCCGCCAGGCATATCCGTTTTCATGCAGCCATCGAAGAATTTCAGTGCGTGGAAGATCGAGCATGGGACGGATGATCCGC
>JABDQT010000310.1 GCA_013042165.1 Kiritimatiellales bacterium
GGCTACGGCACCGCCAAGACCGAGCTGCTCGATAAGATCAACGGGCACTTCGGGCCGATGCGCGAGAAGCGCGCGGCGCTGGCCGATGATATGGATTATGTGGAGGATGTGCTTCGCCAGGGCGCGGTAAAGGCCTCCGTGCTCGCCCGCGAAACACTCCAGAAAGCGCGGGTTGCGGTCGGTCTCGAGTAGGAATTCGATAAAAATGATTTGGGACAAAAGAATTCCCGACCTGACTGGAAAATCATTTTGTCCATAATTATTTTGTAGCATCAATCTGGCTTTAAAGGGGAACGTGGCGAACCAAATGGAACTGATTAAAGACGACTACAAGGTCATGCTCGAAGTGTTCGAGGGGCCGCTTGATCTGCTGTTGTACCTGATCAAAAAGGACGAGGTGGATATCTATGATATTCCGATCGGCCGCATTACCGATCAGTATATGGAATACCTGCAGCTGATGAAGGTGCTCGACCTCAATATTGCCGGCGATTTTCTGGTGATGTCGGCCACGCTGATGCTGATCAAGAGCCGCATGCTGCTGCCGGTCGAAGAGCGCAAAGAGATGGACGAAGAGGACGAGGAGGATCCGCGTTGGGATCTGGTCCGCCAGCTGGTGGAATACAAGAAGTTTAAGGATGCCGCCGACCACCTCGAAGACCTTGAGCTGCACATGGAAAATGTGTTCGCCCGCGAGAGCGAGCATGTGGAACTGGGCGCGCCGCCGGAGGTCGACCTGCGCGATGCGAGCATCTTCGACCTGATCTCCTCGCTGAACGAGGCGCTGGGGCGCGTGCAGGAGGAAGACCTGCAGGAAATCTTTGCGGAAGAATATACCGTCGGCCAGAAGGTGACCTATATCATCGAAAACCTGAAGGTGGCGAAGCGCTTGAGCATTTCGGATATCTTTACGGGCATGGTGTCGCGGCAGGAGATTGTCTGCACCTTTCTCGCGGTGCTGGAGCTGATCAAGCTCAACCGCATTGCCGCCGTGCAGGACGATCACTTCGGTGAAATTGTGGTCGAACCGCGCGAGCCGGAAAAAACAGAAATCGAGTCCCCGGAAGAAGCACTGGTGGTTGAAGGAGAGCTGCTTTGATGCGGTTATTTTACAAAATGATTATGGACAAAATAATTCTGGATTGCGGCCGTGGTGAAAATCATTCTGTCCGAAATTATTTTGTCGCAGAACACTCGGAGTTTAGGGCATGAGCGAAAGCACAGTGGATGTACTTCCGGAATTGAAGCAGATTGTCGGTGCGCTGCTGTTTGCGGCCAGGGAGCCGTTGAGCATCAAGCGCATGCGCAAGGCGATGATCGAGACCGGCACCGGATTCGGCGGGCCGTACGAGCAGTATGCCAAGGCGACCGATCAGCAGATCGAGGGCGCGATCGAGGCGCTTCAGGAGGACATGAATAACGCCAAACTCGGACTCGGAGTTGCCAAGGTGGCGGATGCCTACCGCCTGCAAAACGATGCCGCCTGCGGACCGTTTGTGCGCGCCCTGCTCGAAAAGAACCAGACCATGCGCCTTTCCAAGCCCGCGCTCGAGACGCTGGCCATCGTGGCCTACCGCCAGCCCTGCCTGCGCTCCGAAATCGAAGAGGTGCGCGGGGTGTCGGTCGATGCCGTGCTGCGCAAGCTGATCGATATGCAGCTGGTGCGCGTCGTGCGCCGCAGCGAGCTGCCGGGTCGGCCGTGGCTCTTCGGCACCACGCAAAAGTTTCTGGAGCATTTCGGCATCAACCGCATTGAAGACCTGCCGGGCAGTGGCGAGCTGATGCGCGCCCTGCCGGTCGATGAAAAGAAGAAGGATACGACCGACACGTTTCCGGAGCTGGAGAAAGAGCTGGGGAATGAAACCGCCGACGCGGAGCAGGATGCCGATGAATCGACCGCCGCACTCGACGAAGAACTGCAGAAGGAAGAAATTAAAGATGAAGGATGAATGATGAAAGATGAAAGCGGGTCGGCGACGGCCTCTGTTAAAAGGCGAACGCCGCCTGAGTTCCATTTTCATACTTCATCTGTCATATTTCATAATTCGAAAGGGCAATCATGAACCTTGATGACCTGAGAGAACGGATCGATTCGCTGGATTCCGAAATCGTGCGCCTGCTCAACGAGCGCATCAATGTGGTGCTCGAGATCGGCGACGAGAAAAAGAAATCCGGCGCCGAAATCTATGTGCCTTCCCGCGAGCGCGAGGTCTTCGACAAGATCAAGTCGCTCAATGCCGGGCCGCTCCCCGACGAGTCGGCGCATGCGATCTACCGCGAAATCATGTCGGCCGCCCTCGCACTCGAAACCGAGATGAAGATTGCCTACCTCGGCCCCGAAGCCACCTTCACGCATCAGGCGGCGCGCAACAAGTTTGGCGTCAGCGTCGACTATATCCCGACCGGCACCATCAGCGAGGTATTCGACCGCGTGCAGAATAAATCGGCCGACTATGGTGTCGTGCCCGTCGAAAACTCGACCGAAGGTGCCGTGACACATACCTTCGACCAGTTTGCCACGACTCCCCTCAAGATCTGCGCTGAAATCTATCTGCCCATCTCGCTGACCCTGCTCTCCACCCATCCGAAGGAGGAGGTCACCCTGATCTTCAGCAAACAGGAGGTCTTCGGGCAGTGCCGCAGCTGGCTCGGCGCCAACATGCCCAACGCCCGGCTTTCGCC
>JABDQT010000313.1 GCA_013042165.1 Kiritimatiellales bacterium
TATCGCCGACGTTCATGACGTCCTTGACGCGTTCGATGTGCTCGTCCGAGATCTGGCTGATGTGCACGAGGCCATCAATGCCTTCCTCGATTTCCACGAAGGCACCGAAGGAGGAGATCTTCGTAACAACGCCGCTCACCTTGGCACCGATCGGATAACGATCCACAATACCGGCCCACGGGTCGGTCTGGGCCTGCTTGAGGCCGAGACTGATGCGCTGGTTGTTGGAGTCGATTTCCAGTACGATGGTTTCGACTTCGTCGCCCTTGTTGAGGATTTCGGAAGGATGGTTGACCTTGCGGGTCCACGACATATCGGACACGTGGATCATGCCGTCAACACCCTCTTCGAGTTCAACAAACGCGCCGTAGGAAGTGAAGTTGCGTACCTTGCCCTGAACAAGCGATCCAATCGGATACTTGCCTGCGACAATTTCCCACGGATTTTCTTCGGTCTGGCGCATGCCGAGCGAAATCTTCTTGTCATCTGTGCTGACGGCGAGCACTACGGCATCGACTTCGTCGCCCACGTTGAGCACGTCGGCCGCACGCTGGATGCGCTTGGTCCAGGACATTTCCGAAACGTGCACGAGTCCTTCAACACCCTCTTCGAGCTCAACAAACGCGCCGTACGGAGCCAGATTGACCACCTTACCATGCACGCGGGCACCGATCGGGAAGCGGGCTTCGATTTCTTCCCATGGATTATCCATGGTCTGCTTGAGGCCAAGACTGATGCGCTCTTTTTCGAGATCGACTTCGAGGATCATCACTTCCAGCTCGTCGCCCACCTTCAGCAGTTCGGACGGATGATTGATGCGGCCCCAGGTCATGTCGGTGACATGCAGGAGGCCGTCGATGCCGTCGAGATCGACAAAGGCACCGAAGTCGGTGATGTTCTTGACCTGGCCCTTGCGGAGCTGGCCAGCCTGGATTTCCGCCAGAATCTTGCGGCGGGAGTCGCGGCGCGACTCTTCAATGAGCTCGCGGCGCGAAACAACAATGTTCTTGCGCTCCAAATTAATCTTGAGGATGCGGAATTCGTAGGTCTTGCCCAGATGTTCTTCGGGATTGCGAACCGGGCTGACATCGAGCTGGGAGCCCGGAAGAAATGCTTCCACGCCAACGTCGACGATGAAACCGCCCTTGACGATGTTGCGGATGGTGCCCTCAACGATGCTGCCTTCGGCGCATTCATTAACAACATAATCCCATGCGCGCTGCTGTTCGGCGCGGCGCTTGCTGATGACAATCATGCCATCTTTGTCCTCGAGCTGCTCGAGGAATACTTCGACTTCCTGTCCCGCGGGATCTTCGTCGAGGTCCTTGAATTCCTGGACAGGCAGAATGCCTTCGGATTTGTATCCAATGTCGATGAGCACGTCGCCATCGTGGACACTGATGATCTTACCGGTAACGATGGACCCTTCAGTGAAGTTCTTGAGGGTTTCGTCGTACATTGCTTCCATGGCTGCGTCGTCCACACCCATGTCTGTGTTGGTTGTTGATTCCATGTTTAAAGCGGGAACACGCGCTCCCTGACCTTTTTGTTTAGTTTTAACCACGGAGATAGCACCGACCACCCGGCCGAGACACACCGCCCCCGTAAATGAGCGCGCCATAATAGACAGATCCCCCTGCCATGCAAGCTGTAAATCACCCTTTTACCGGAGCCGAACCCTCAAAAGGTGTCAGTCCTATTATTTTAGCATTTTCCGCAACTCGTGAATCTTCCCCGCCTTCGCACGCTCAACCTCGCCGACATATTGCGACATGTTGGAGACACACCCCATTTGAACCCGCTCGGCAATCCACGCATTCTTGACGCTCGTATTCTTGCGAATCAGCCATGCCAGCACTTTTTTACGGGGATCGTTTTTTCTGAGGTCAGCGAGTTGAGATGCAGATAAATTAAATGCCTTCAGCCCTTTTTTAAAAAGTCGATCGGCCTCCAACACATCGTGCTTCCTTGCTTCATCTCCCACAAAAGAGTCGCGGCGCTTTCCCTCAAAGACTCCATCCAGCGCCTGTACCATGCGGTCGCGAAACTCATCACTTCCGAAATACCATCCACGCCGGATCTTGTTCCAGTTCGCATCCGCTTCCCGAGGCGTCTTGCTATCGGCTATTTCCAGCACTCTCTTTTGCATGTACTGACGATACCTGGCCCTGCCCGAGGCCTCGTCTGATAGTCCGAGTGCACCAAGCGTACGATCGACACACAGCCAATCAGGACGCTTGGCCGGTCGAATATAGAGCGGATAGCTGCTCCATCGATAATCGGCCAGCTTGCCTGCCTTCAGATCAAAGCACTTGGCGCGTGCAGGATTAAGATGGATGTAACTGCCAACCGTCTGGAAATAGTCCCCGTCCGCGTCGACCAGCAAGGCCTTATACCTGCCTTGCAATAAATGGCCCTGAATCGCGTATCTCAGATTAAACCGTTTGGTATAGGTGCCCTGCAACCATCGCATCCCATCCACCAGATTTGCCTCGGGGGTTTCGAGCAGCAAATGATAATGGTTGCCCATCAGAACATAAGCGTGCACACGCCATCCACAGCGCTCACACGCTTCGGCGAGCGTCTTCAAGAACATCTCGCAATCCTGCTTGTCCCGAAAGATCGACTCTTGCCGGTTCCCACGACTCATCACATGGTAAACAGCCCCTTCGAATTCTATTCTTGGTGTTCGTCCCATACCTTACTTTTACTCTTTGTCAGCCTTGCCGGAAAAGCACATATACTAAAATAATAGGACTGACACCTTTTTTGCGCTCATGTGAAAAGTTAAAGAAGGAACTTTCAAAACAGGCGCCATCCGCTATTCCATGTCACCACTGTTTCTGAAAGGGATGCATGAATTACGTTCTACAAGTCTTGTTCATACTGGTGCTGATGGCCACAGGATACCTCGTTCGCAAGCGCGGCCTGGTCAGCGCGGTGGGCACCAGCGAAATGGTGCGCATCCTGATTGCCATCATCTACCCCTGCCTCATTTTTTCCTCGGTCACCCGGCTCGATGTACAGGAACTGGCGGCCAACTGGATCATGCCGGTCATGGCACTGGCCATCGCCGGAACCGGGCTGATCCTGGGGCTGATTTCGCTGCGCTGCATGCGCGGCGTCGACCAGCAGCGGGCGAGCGC
>JABDQT010000193.1 GCA_013042165.1 Kiritimatiellales bacterium
ACCAGCGACTTGATCACATCGCGCAGGCCGATCGGCTGGCATTTGGTCTTCGCCCAGCCCGGAACCAGAAATACCGGAATCCTGCGTACCAGATGGCTGATCATTTCATAGGACGCGCTGCCCGAACCAATGATGATGGCCGCCCGCAGGATCGTGGTGGGCACCGTGCTTTGCTCGAATTCTTCAGCCACTTTGGAACGGCTGGCCAGATGGGTCGAGAGCGCGGTTTTCGTATCTCCCAGACCGCCGAGATAGATGACGCGCCGCACCCCCTGCGCTTCGGCCGCTTCGCGGAAATTACGGGCCGCATGCGCATCGGCATCTTCAAACTTGTGCAGGCCGAACAGCATGGAATGGATCAGGTAATAGGCGGTGTGCACCCCATCGAGCGCCTGAAGAACCTCCTCCTGGTCCAGAGCGTCGGCCACCACGATCTCGGCCTCCGGCCAGCGCTCCGCGTGCTCGGACGACTCGGCACGAACCATCACCCGAACCGCATAACCGCGCCCGATCAGCTCGGGAACCAGCCTGCCGCCGATATACCCGGTTGCCCCGGCAACCAGCACGGTGCCGATTTCAGGCCGGGGCCGCGTCGGCAGATCGGTACAGAGCCAATCTCCTGCTTTTGTAATCATCGAATGCATTTAATGCCCGAATATTCTATAGAACTCGTTAAAAAGAGCAAGTTTCGCAAGCCCACGCGACAGGGACCAAATTAAATCATACCATTAACCCCTCGACAGCGTCTGCCGGGTCTGCAATTTTCTGCGACTGTTATGGAAGACAATATGATTGAAAACCTGATTGAAGAGAGCATCGCGCTCGAAAAAAACGTAGCTGCACTCTATAAGATTTTCTCCGAATCCGTTCCGGAGGATGCGGATTTCTGGTGGCAGCTTCATTTGGAAGAGAAAAGCCATGCCACGCTTATCCGCGCAGCAAAGGACTCTTTTGTACGACGTGGCAAGTTTCCATTTGATCTGATTGCCAACTCGGTCGAGGAACTCAAATCCTCCAACCAGCGTATCGCGGCCATGGTTGGAAAGTTTCTGGCCAATCCCCCTTCGCGCCTCGAAGCGCTGGAAGTGGCCATTGCGCTCGAAAACGAGGCGGGCGAAAGCCATTACAACCAGTTTATGGATAAAGAGGCCAAAAATCCCGTTGAAGGGGTCTTTCAGCAGCTCAACCGCGACGACAAGGAACACGAGACGCGCATCCGGGAACGACTGGCATCCGTGTAAGACTGCGCGATCACTGATCGCCAAACTCTACGCGGGAAACCGCGGGGCAATAAACACCGGCGGGTGCATGTACAGCGGCTCGAAAGGCTCGGAAAGCACGCCTTTTTCCAATCGCTCATGAACCAACTGACCGAGGGTTCCGGCCGAGGGGAAAATCGGCTCCGTCATAACCTCTGTTTTAAACTCCGAAAGCAAATCAGTGAGCCGGTCGTAATCCGGACTGGCCACCAGCGCGCCATCCGGAATGAACTCCTTCAGTTTATCGACTTCCATCAACTCGAACTCTTTCTCAAGTTCCGTGCCGACAAACACCCCCGCCCAAACCTTGTTGCGCCGGGCATCGCCGACTACGGCGGTGCGGTCGGCGCCTGACTGCGCTGCGATGGATGCTCCGCTGTTCAGCGCATGCACCGGCTTGACTCCCGGTGCCGCAAGTGAATTGACCACCGAAAAACCGATACGCATTCCGGAAAAAGCCCCGGGACCGCGCCCTACGGCGAATATATCGATGTCGTCCCAATCGCTTTCCAGCGATGCCATCGCATCGAACAGCTGCTGCCGGTTCTTGAACGTTTCTTCCCATCGTTTTTCGTCGACCACATGGCCATCTTCGACCAATGCGATACTGCCCAGCCGGGAACTCAATTCGATCGCAAAAATCCTCATGCTTCGTTCTCCCTGTAGATGCGGAAGGTACGCTTGCCGGTATGCTCATCGACACGAATCTCGATGTGGAGCAGATCGGGCGGCAGCAAACCATCTGCCCGCTCCGCCCACTCGATAGCCGTAATACCATTCACGTCGAAGTATTCCTCGAGCCCGAGTCCCAGCGCCTCCTCGGGACCGGACAATCGGTAAAGATCGATGTGGTGCAGGGGGAAGCGCCCCTCGTATTCGCCGATCAGCGTGTAGGTCGGACTGGTAATCGGTTCGTCAATGCCCAATGCGGCGGCATAGCCCTGGATAAAACAGGTCTTGCCCGCGCCGAGATCGCCGTGCAATGCCATGACGGTGCCGGCCCCCAGCTCGGCCGCCAGTTCGGCCGCCAGCTTCCAGGTCTCTTCGGGATTGTTTGTTTCAACTATGCGCATGCCGTTGGGGTTCCTCGAAATTCCGTCGCTGCCCGCACTGTAGGGTCAGGAGTCGGTGTTGAATTTGATTCCGAAATTAATGGGCGGACTGGAGACTTCCATGCCATCGGAATAGATGGCCACGGCACGGACCCGGTTCGGTCCTTCGCCCAGCATCAGCTCATCCAGTTTGAGTACCGCTTCGGGATCATAGGGCTGTTCGTCCAGCACCAGTTCCCCGGATACAAGCCGGAGCAAGGAGGGATTCTCCGGGCCATCGGTTCGCACCTTCATCCCATGCAGTTGCTTCCCAAGCGTCACCACTTCGGGCAGGATGGTGGTCGAACGGCCTTTCTTATTGACCATGATGCTCTTATCGGCCGAGGCGCTGAACTGCACCAGATGCTTGATGCGCGCCACGGCACGCAGTTCATGATATCCGTCCGACAGGTTCTTTATTCGCAGAAGCACCGACGCATCCTCCGAAACCCCGCGGATCTCTTTACCGTCGAGCAGGAACGAATAGAGAAATACGGGGTTGGGTGCGGGAGAGTTTGCCATCACCGCAAAGGTAAAATCCTCTTCGATCGAATCCGCTCCCAGCACCCTGACGCTCACGGGCACCGCATTGGGCTTGGCCAGGGGGTCGCCCAGCAGCAACGTCTGCAGCGGGCAGGCAATCGACTGGTAAAAACTTTCCAGCATGGAGCAGCCCGACGCGTAGTGAACATAGAAGCGTGCCGAGGGAAACTTGTTGGGATTCGAGTATGGCTCCACCACGGCTCCGGCCGAAGCGGTCGCTCCGGCCTTGATCCATTCTGTCATTTTTGTCTGCGGCCGCTGAAATTCCGCGCTCCAGCTGGTCAGGTGTTCGGCCATCGCGCCCGGCGCAAAGGATGCGACTGCGGCGGGGTCGACCCGCTCAGCGCCCATCAGAATCCCCATGACATTGCTTTGTCCGGCGGGAAAGTTGGTCGTGACGTTCGCGACCACATTTCGCTGTTGCAGTTCGTTAATAGTGGGATAAAACAGCCATTCACGGCACTTCGACCGGACATCATCGCTCATCACAAAATAGACACCGCCACGCATGCCGCTATGATCGGAACGAACCCCCCGTTCGATACAATCGAGCACGGTCTGCACATTGTTTCCCTTTTCACCGATATAACCGAGCATCATGCTGGGCAAAGGCATGCGTTGTCGCAGACCGTATTGCAGAAAAGCGGCCTCGGGAGGCAGGCCGACAGCCGATCCCAGTCCATCCTTTTTCACACCAAGCGACATGGCATTGAGCTTGGTCTTGAAGCGCTCATTGGATCCGGCGAAGAGCTTCGACAGAAACGTCCCTTGCTCAACCATGTCCAGGTCGGGTATTTTGTTCCGCATGAAGGTCAGGCCGCCGACCGACATCTGTTTGCGATCGTAGGAATCGGTTCTTACGCGAATCGGGAAATCCACGGAATAGACCCACGCCAGAATCTGCTGATCCACTCCGCGTTCTTTTGCCGCGGCGTTGGCCGGCTCCCAGATGAGCTCGGTAAACTGCTCGGGCGTGATTGTGGCCGAACCGCCATACAGGTTTTCCGGGATGTCGAGATAGACCATATTGCGCTTGGGAATCTGGCGCGCCGCGGCGAAGGCATTGGCCACCTTTAATGAAGGTTGGGACTGACTGTTGACCAGCAGCAGCACCTCATGCGGCATCTGCGACCAGGCATTGACCACCATAAAAAGGGCCGTAAGCAACGGGGCAATTTTATACATCGATTATCTCCTGCGAATGAAAAGGGTTACTATTCGCCGAACACAATAGCCTCGAAGACATGGAATTCGCAACCGGATTTCCATCCATTGACATCCAGCCCCGCTTTTTGGGCCAGATGGGTCAGCGTTTCCTCCAGTCCCCACCCCTGCTCCGTTGCAACCTGCGGCAGGAATACCGCGGAATGCATGCCCTTGTTGATCACGATCCCATGCCGGCCGATTTCAATCTGCTCATAGGACTCTACGGCACGCGGAGGGGTGAGCGCCGAGATTTCGATGTCAATGACCGCCAGCTCATCCTCCCTGAGGCGCGGAAATCGCGGATCGTGAAACGCGGCATTATCGGCCTGTTCCTCTACGGCTTTAAAAAGCTCCCGGCGGGGAAAGATTTCCCCAATGCATCCGCGCAACTGGCCATGCTTATGCAGGGTAACGAACGCCCCCATACTCTTCTGCATCGCCGGCGTCACCACAATATCGAGCTCGGATTTATCCTTCTTGAAATACCGGGTAATGGTGTGGCGGGCCAGCCGCAGCAGGGTTTCCTTGTCAAACGCCGAGAGATCGATCCCGTGTTTGCTCTTAACGGCATCGGCCTCGCGCTCTTCTGTGTTCCAATGCCCGGTCACCGCCGCCGAAACATAGCTGACGCAGTGCGTCCAATCCCCGGTCAGGTTGCCCGAGGTGTCGTATTTCAACAAGTCTACCCGGGCATCGTCCGGCAGCATGGCCAGCAGGATTGCCATGGGATTGCGCCCGCAGACGGTGGCCCCGGTGTTTTGCAGATAGTGCACAAAGCCCGGCAGGTTCTTTTGCCGGAATTGATCAAACGCCCCCATATCGAGGCTTTCGAGGTTCTGCTGGATGTCGTCGGTAAACGGGACATAGCCGAAGGAGCGGCCATAATGGGTAAAGTCGGAGCTGACCACGAGCAGCGTATGCGCATCGATGTGCTGAAGCAGGGTTTCTGCAATGTATTTTGTGCTGGTCTCGTTCAGCTCGCCGCAGACGATGGGCACCAGCTGGAAGTCGCCGAGCGCCTGCTGCAGAAAAGGCAGTTCAATCTGCACGCTGTGCTCGCTCTTGTGGGCGTAGGGGTGGGACTGGAACGCCGGACACTCCAGCAGGCTCGACACCATTGCCCGGTCGATCCTGACCCGTCCCAGCGGGGTCTCGATATGCGAGACATCCGGAATGCTGACGGTGTCGAGCAGAGCGGTTTGATGGCTGGGACCAAGCACAATCACGCGACTGTAGGATTTGCCCTGAATCAGCTTGATTCCATGGGCCGCCACCATGCCGGAATAGCGATACCCCGCATGGGGCAGCAGCAGCGCAATGATGTCGTCGAGCGGCTTGCCGGTAACCGCTTCGAGATAGCTGTCGATTTCGCGGGCCAGATGCACGGGATTATCCGTATACCAGGTTCCCGCAAGCTGCGATTTAAGTACATTTGCTTCCATACTACTCCCCACATGCCTTCGAGCTAAAACTACACATGGCGGCGGTTTCGGGCAACGCTCCAATGCACCGAATCTTTCGTTGCGGAATACCCGGATCGTATTTAGACTGCCCGAATGACAGAAAATATATGCATTCGCGCGGCACTCTATCTGGGCGGTTTTTATCTCCTCATCAATCTCCTCGCCCTGCTGTTTGCGGACCGGCTCCTCTTCGTCCCGCAGGATCCCAGCTATACCCAGCTGCCCAGGCAGGTCAAGCTGACCACACCGGATGGCGATGCGATCACCGCGGTCTATTACGAGCATCCCGCCGCCCGGCATACGATCCTGTTCAGCCACGGCAACGCCGAAGATCTGGGATCGGTTATCCCGTTCATGGAACAGTTCTTTGATCTGGGTTATTCGCTGGTGATGTATGACTACCGCGGCTACGGCACGAGTGAAGGCACACCCTCCGTGCCCCGGCTCGAACAGGATGTGTCCACGGTCTACGAGTGGCTCGTGCAGGAAAAGAAGGTCGATCCGCAAACCATCATCGCCCATGGCCGCTCATTGGGCGGTGCCGTTGCCGTCTGGCTGGCCGCCCACCACGAGGTGGGCGCACTCGTGATTGAAAGCACCTTTGTCTCCGCCTTTCGCGTCAAGACCCACTGGCAGCTGCTGCCCTGGGACAAGTTCAACAGCCTGAGCCTGATTCCATCTGTGGATTGTCCCGTGCTGGTAATGCATGGAGAAAAGGATGAGGTCGTCCCCTTGTGGCACGGCAAGGCGCTGTTCGATGCCGCACCCGAACCCAAGCAGCACTTCTGGATCGAAGGCGCCATGCACAACGACTACGCCTACGTCGCGGGCGAACGCTACATCGCGACCTTTCAGTCATTCATGCGAAGTATCGATCAATCCGTGGCCAGCATGCCGAAATAGGTAACCACCAGATCAGAGCCGCCGGTGTTGATGATTTCATGCACTTCGCCCGGCTGCACCACAACAGTCGTGCCGGCGGCAAATACATACGCCACATCATTCACCCGTATTTCCCCGCAGCCCGACTCGACCGTGAACACCTCGGCCATGTCGTTATGCAGATGGCTTCCGGCCTTCTCGCCCGGCGGAAAAACGGCGCGGGCAAAGTTGGTCATGCCTTCAAGCTCGCCGTTTTCGAGGATGACCTTCTTGCGGATCCGGTCGTTGTGCGACGAACCCCGTTCCGGTATTTCATGGATTTTGATCAGCTTCATCGTGGTCGAGAAAAGCAGAAATTCAACCCCAAGGAAAGATCAAGTGGCGGCGGAGATGGACTCGAGGGCATGGGTGATCGCCTCCAGCCAGTCGAGCTTCTTTTTCTGCAGCATCGGGCTCGGATGCGCATTGAGCAGCGTGTGGACATCCGAAGGTGCCGCACAGACCGGTTCAGCCTCGATACGCTTCATGCACTGCTCGGCCAAAGGGAGGAGTCCGGTATCCTGCCCCCACCCCAGCAGGATCGGCGTACGGTGCTTACGCTTGAGCGCATGCGCGCACTCGGCCGCGCGTTCCCTACAGAAAATACTGTGTACATGTCCTCCCATGAGTTCGCTCAGCGCGGCGGCCTTGCCGAGAAAGCTGCCGGACTTCGGATCGCGCAGATCGGAAAGGTTCAGCACGCGGATATGTTTCCACCCGTTGGCCACTCCAATGCGCATCACCTGATACTGCGTGTTGTCGGGCTGGGTCAGCACCAGCTTCTTGCGCACCGTGTGGGCGGCGGCCGGATAGTCGATCTCCTCATCAATATGATAGATATCCTTGGGGTGCGAAGAACCGGGATTCATCATAATCACCACTGCGTCCGGCCGTTGCTCAGAAAGATCGGAGGGGTTTTCGGGCTGGATGGAGTGGTCGACAATCTCCAGTACGCTGCGGCACTTAGCCCGCTCGCCGCTCATGAACACCAGTTCATAGAAATGGCCAAAACATACATACCGCTTTTTCAACTCAGCTGCGTATAGAAACTCCATAGGTAAAATACTCCGTACTGCTTATTTCGTATTGCGTATTGCTGAATTCATCCGCCTTCGCAGGAGACCCCGCATTTATGCGGGGAGGAATGTCCGCTCATCTGCTTCGGCGCGATGTCCCCCATCGCGACGGGCGGATGAACCACGCCGTAGCCTTTGGC
>JABDQT010000197.1 GCA_013042165.1 Kiritimatiellales bacterium
CGAGGTACAACCGAAGTTATCAACCACCGTGAGCCGGACTGGTGAAATTTATCGGCGCATGCAAGAACCAGTCTTGTGTTGAAAGCAAGATACGCGACCTGGAGAAATCAGGTGGGTACAATGCGCCGCATGAAGAATCGATGCTACCTGCGTCCACGCACAATCTTCAAGAAAAGCAGGCCAAACGCTGCAAGCGATATGGAGCCCGGCTCGGGAATCGTGTTAACCAGATTGGCACCCGACGCAAAGCGCACCTTTTCGCAGGTGATGATTTCGCCCACCATTTGGCTGTTGATTTTTACGAGCGAAACTTCTGATGCATAAGGAGCCAGGATGATGCCGGTCATGTAGACACCATCGTTCATGCTGACTGATTTCGTGGTTTCTACGTTGAACAACACGTTGTCCCAAGTCAGCCCGCCCTGCAGGTCGATGACACCTTTGTGGAGCTTTAACTCTTCTGAAATATTGAACACATAATAATCTGAAGCCGAACCTGTGAGGGTAAGCGATCCGTCTTCGATTTTGAGGGTCTCAACATCATAGACACCTCCGCCTATAAATGAGGCGCCAGCATTGATGTCTGCATAAGTAAAGTCTGCTGTCAGGGCCGAAGCTGCCGCCGCTGCAGCGAAAGCATCCATGGATGCCTGCATGAGTGTTGCATGAGCCGCTGCATCCTGATAGATCGTACCTGTTACGCCACCGCTCACTGATTCCTCGGCATTCGGTCCGAGGTAAAGATCACCTTCTATGGCACCACCACCGCTGAAGTCGACTTTTCCATTTGCCTGGATACCTATGTTGCCGACAATCCCGCCGAGCTCGTGCGAGGATTTAACCTCTGGATCAGGATCAGTGCACATGGTCAGGATGCCCCACTCTTCAGGACCGGCCGTGCCTAAGTCGATCGGAAGTGCGAATGCGGATTGACTGATGAATGCGCCCAAGACAGCAAGAACTGCCGGTATGCATTTACGGCTATGCGGTTTCATGACTTTCCTCCCAATAAATCAAGCTACAAAATGTAACTGCTTTCAACTTGGGAAAAGCTACCTTTAGTTCAGGTGATTGCTCAAGCTTTTTTAATAAAAAAAACGGCCAATCTAGTAACTCCTTCTATAATTCAGGAAAAAAACCGCCATTTTCAGGAAAAAACGGCTCTTCGTAGATTCTAGCGGCAGCAAATACGACGCGAATGAAACGCTGCCGCACCCCTGTAAACGGGGGATTAAACAGGGAAAAGCACTGGCCAGTCCACACAGAATCCCTCATCACAACGAGCCCTATCGGCCGGAACATTCGTTGGTTACCGCTTAGCTGCCGGCTTGAAACACCGGCCTCACATTCGTGTTTTTCCTACATTCGTTGCCGCAAAAATCCACCAAGAACCGAATAGAAGAGAAATGAACGCGACACAGGGTGTTCCAGTCTAACGTTACGTTATTATCGATAAAACGTAGAAATTCATCAGCAAATGATGCCTGCGAGTATCTTTTCCGCACCAAGAACTGAGCAGAAACAAAAGCAAGCTAACGAGGACGGACAAATGAAAAAATCAGGTCTCATTGTAGCAACGGCGCTTTCCATACTGGCACTACCTTCCCACGGGCAATCTGTTGCGGATCAGCTCAAGGTGGCGGATTGTAACTTTAAAATCCTCTACGAAGGCGAGGAGGTTCAGGTTCAGCGGCAAATGATCACGCTGCGCGCGGTATCGGAATCCGAAGAAGTAAAGATCGAGAACAACTACTTTAAAATACACAGCGCCGCATACCGGGCCTACCACCTCGAATTTTCCTATTCAGGCGATCTCATCGACTACAATGATGTCGGCTACGTCGAGTTCTACAACCGCCAAAACAAGCGGATCCACATAGCCGACCTCGAGAAAGACAGCCGCCGCATCAGTGAATCGGAAAAAAGAATGCCGCAGAAGGTACGATATTTTGCCATCTCGCTCGAAGACACCCCGCTGCTCCTGCTCGACGAGGTATCCTACATCAACATTCAGGATTAGCGACCGAGCCTTCGGGGAGGCACCCGGCAGACCCCGCAACTGCGGAAGCTCCCAGTACCAAGGACCACGGACTAAGCACTACTTGTCCGCCGAAGCCTCTTGGCCCCCGAAGCCTCGGCGAAGGCGACTGGCGAAGGCGGAAGCACTATTACAAAGCATCCAGCGGGCTTTTCACGGCATCGATATCCTTCTCCATCACATGCGTATAAATTTCGGTGGTCTTCACGTCCTTGTGCCCCATCAGCTCCTGAACCATACGGATGTTCGTCCCGTTCTCCAGTAGATGCGTGGCATAACTGTGGCGCAGCGTATGACAGCCCACCCGCTTGGTAATTCCCACTCGGCACACAGCGGTCTTAACCGCCTTTTGCAGCCCCGATTCCTTAACGTGGTGGCGCCTTGTTTTTCCTCCGCGCGGATCGACCGACCGGCCTTTGGAAGGAAACACATACTGCCAGCCGATCTCCCGGCAGGCGTTGGGATATTTCCGCGCCAGCGCCTCCGGAATATACACCTCGCCAAACCCCTCCCGCAGATCCCCACCGTGCAAGTCCTTCACTTTTTCAACATGGTCAGCCAGTGCCGCCCGCAGCGCTTCCGGCAACACAACCGTCCGGTCCTTCCCGCCCTTTCCTCCGCGCACAAAAATGCGGCCCTGGCCGAAGTCGAGATCCTGAATGCGCAACCGGATGCACTCCATCAAGCGAAGGCCGCACCCATAAAGCAGCTGGGCCATCACACGATGCGTCCCCTCCATGCTTCGCAGAATCTGCTGAACCTCCTTTTGCGTCAGCACCGTCGGCGGCTTGCGTCGTTTCTTGCTGCGCACGGGCGTGATGTCTCCCAATTCGATATCCAGCACCTCCCGATACAAAAACATGATCGCATTCAGCGCCTGACGCTGCGTCGAGGCCGCCACCTTTCCCTCGGTGGCCAGATGACTCAAATAGCGCTCCACCTCCGCCGCCCCCATCTCCTTCGGATGCCGCTTCATTTCATAGTACTTCAGAAACCGCTTGATCCAGTCGCAATAGGTTTGTTCCGTCCGATAAGCATAGTGATGGTATCGCAAGACCTCCCGCACCTGGTCCAACAATTTAAGATTCGAATCAGGTTTGAACTTTTTCTTGCCTTCCATGCCCGCCTCCATAATCATGTGCTTGTTGTACGCATTACTGAAGAGTATGTTATATGAAGAAAGAAAAACAAGCAACTTTCCATGTGTACCCCCTTAATAC
>JABDQT010000202.1 GCA_013042165.1 Kiritimatiellales bacterium
GATCAAACTGCTCGACAACACGCAGACCAATGCGCCTGTTGATCCGGGCATGCTTGCCGGCATCGGCTCCATATCCGTAAAGCTTGTCGACGGCAAGCTGCGGGTCAACAGCATCACTGTACCAAGCCCTTCCGGATTCACGGTCACCAACATCTTCCATCTCGCCAACATTGATGTGTCCATTCAACCCGAATCCATCTTTTCGGATCAGGTCGTCATCAATGAGATTTTCGTCAATTCGCCCGAAGTCAATCTGGAGCAGACGAAGACCCGCGGCAATGTGGCCGAACTGCAGGCGATACTGAGCAGCTTCGCACCGCCAAAGGGCGATGTAAATGCAGTCCAGTCTGCGCCGAAGAGCATACCTGCTTCAGCCCCGGTCCCGCTTGCCGAGCAACCCGTGCTGCTGCACGCCCTGATCGTGACCAACTTCGCTGTAAACCTGACGCTTCCGGTCGAAACAAATAAACAGACCGTCGTGCGGGCGCAGCGTACGGAAACCAACAGCATCGTTGAGGTTGCAGCGGCCAAGGCAGCGGGAACCAACATGCAGGCAGTAGCCGAGAAGGTAATCAATAAAGGGCCGCTTCCTCTTGTCGGCCTGACGCTCCTCAAAGTGGAACCCCTGAAAGGTCTGCTCACAATCAACGGTCTCCGGATTGCCAATCCGCCGGGCTTCGCCAACAAATATCTGGTCGAACTTCCGGTATTCACGCTCGATCTTGACCCGGATTCGATCCAGTCGGACACGCTCTTGATCCGGGACATTCTGATGGAGAAGCCGCGGATCGCCTATGAGCGTAAAATTCTGACCGACAACATCAAGGCCTTCCAAAAGGAGATCGAAAAGGCCATTGGCAAACCAAAGAGTGATACCCCCAAAGAGAATCAGAAGGAAGAGGCCGGCGAGCCGGACAAGAAAGAGGGGCAAAAAGTGATTATTGAGCATCTGCTGGCTAAAGGCGGTCTGGTTCGCGCCAAGCTCTCGGCCCTGCCGACTGCGCCCATCCCGCTCCCGAATATTGAAATCAACGATCTGGGCAAGGGGAAAGAGGACGAGTCGCAAGGTACTGATATCGAAGACGCCCTCACCGAAATCGGCAACACATTCTATGAAACCATCATCGGCTCCGTTTCCAGTGCGACCGGTTTTGCCGGCGATGCGCTCAAGGGTGTCGGCGGACTCGGTTTCGATGCGCTTGGAAAAATGACAGGCGGCACTACCAACGCCGTCCCCGTCCGGGCTGAAACATCCGCCGCTGAAATGCCCGATGAAGCAGACGACGAAGCGCCGAAGCGCAAACGCCGCAGACCGGGCGGAAGACCCCGGCTCATCAACTAGGTCACGGCACAAAAAAAACCCCGCTCGTTGGCGGGGCTTTTTCTTATCGTTGCCGGCAGTTGGCGGTTAGCGGGACGGCCGACCGCCCCCTCTGCGGGGGCCTCCGGAACGATGCGGGCCGCCGCCATGCGGACGACGTCCTCCGTGCCGTCCGCCACTCGGGGCTCCGGTACGCGGCCGACGCTTGCGCGGCGGCGCCGGCGGAAGCTCTTCGAGCATCTCTTCCGGCGGCATCAGGCACTTCAGTTCCATGCCGAGCAGTTCCTCGATCTTCGGCAGCTCGAACGACTCCATTTCGCATGCAAAGGTGATCGACTGACCCGTGGCGCCGGCACGGCCGGTGCGGCCGATACGGTGTACATAGTCATCCGGATTTTCGGGAATATTAAAGTTCACCACATGGCTGACGCCATCGACGTGAATTCCCCGGCCGGCGACGTCGGTCGCCACCAGCACGGTCACCTTGCCCGCCCGGAAGTCTTCCAGAATGCGCATGCGCTTTTTCTGCGTTACGGCACCGGAGAGCATTTCGCACTTATGGCCATAGCGATCGAGATCCTCGGAAAGACGCTCGGCCTGGTCGCGCCGGTTGGTGAAGATGATGATCCGCTCGGGATTGTCCTGCTTGATAATGTTGTAGAGCAACTGGAACTTCTGGTCATCGGTCACGATGAACACCTTCTGATCGACCGTATCCACGGCAACCTGTTCCGGCTCGATGTCGATGCGTTCGGGGTCAACCATCCAGGCCGACGCCAGCCGCATGACATCGTCCGAGAGGGTTGCGCTGAAAAGAACGGTCTGGCGCTTTTCCTTGGCAGGGGTCTTGTAGATGATGCGGCGCACATCAGGAATAAAGCCCATGTCGAGCATGCGGTCGGCTTCGTCGATCACCATGATTTCGGTAAAGCCCAGCTTGACTACATTCTTGGTTGCAAAGTCCAGCAGGCGGCCCGGTGTGGCCACCACGATATCGATCTGGTTATCCTCCAGTTCGCGCTGCTGCTTGTTGTAGTCCATGCCGCCGTAAAGCACGACGGTGCGCAGGCCCGTGAACTGGTTGAGCCCTTCGGAGTCGGCACCGATCTGCATGGCCAGCTCGCGGGTCGGCGCAATGATCAGCGCACGCGGACAACCCATGCTTTGCTTCGTAAGCGGGTTGTTCAGACAGTGGTTGATGATCGAAATCAGGAACGCGGCGGTCTTGCCGGTGCCGGTCTGGGCCCGGCCGGCCATATCCTTGCCCTTGAGTGTGCCGGGCAGGATTTCCCCCTGGATCGGCGTGGCATACTGCCAGCCCAGCGCATGAATGCTGCGCATCAGCCGCGGGTGCAGATCCAGATCGTGGAAGCGGATCTTGCCCTCTTCGGGCGCAATGGTGAACTCGGAAGCATCCCACGGCGTTTCTTCCGCTCTGGGTTTCGGGGCCTGTTTCGGAAGCGGCTTGAACTGATTCTCTTCGGGCCGGGGTTTGCGTTCCGGACGCGGTTTGCGCTCACCTTCCGGGCGCGGCTTGCGGGTTCTTTCCCGCTGCGGTTTTTCGGAGCCGCCTGCGCGGCGCTGACGAAGCCGCTTTTCGTATGCGATACGACGGTCCTCTTCTTCGGGGCGGAATTCCGCCATCCGAGCCTGCTCTTCGGCGGTCAGAACCAAAGGCTCATCTGCCTGCTTCGGCCGGCGCGGTCCCTGCGGCTTTTTCGCCCGTTGTGGACCCGCCCCTCCACCGCCTTGCGGCTTGCGGCGCTGTTGCGGGCGAGGTTTCTTTTTATCCCCCGGGCGCCACTCTTCCTGATGCGGTTTTGTTGGTGTTTTGCTTTGTTTCGCGGACGATGCTTTGTTTTGTTTTGTGGCTTCTTTTCGATTCGGCTCGTCCTTCTTGCCGAATACGGAAGCGATCTTTTTAATGAGGCTCAATGTCCTGTTCCTTTCGCATCCGAAAGGGCTGGAAGAATGGATTACTGGATCCGTGTTTCTGTCAAATGGGTTGTTTCAATGCCTCCTTCAGGCAGATAAAAAATCTCAGTAGTCCAAAATCCATTCTTCCATCATCGTTCGGATGATGCGTTTAGTATTTGTTGTATCCACTCGCAGGCCATGCACTGTGCATTTCCTTCGTTCACGTTCTCATCGAACGCGGCCTGCGTATTCAGGTCTCCCACCGGTCCTTTCATGACCGCCATGGGAACGGGCTCGGAGGTATGCCCCTTGAGGGCTACCGGCGTGCGGTGATCCGTGCACAGCATCAACGTGTAGGCTTCGCCGCGTTCTTCCAGCCATTGGAGAACCGGCGCGCATACCTTGGCATCGAACTCTTCGATGGCAAACGTCTTCTTCTGTGCGTCACCCAAGTGCCCGCATTCATCCGGCGCTTCGATATGGATGAAGACAAAGTCTTCCCGTTCCAGTATCTCGAACGCCGCATCTACCTTGCCTTGATAATTGGTATCAAGGAAGCCGGTCGCACCGACCACGTCGGGTGCTTCCAAACCGGCCAGCTTTGCGATGCCCTTCAGCAGGTCGACCGCGGAAATGACACCGCCGCCCAGACCATAGAGGGACCTGTATGATTCCAGCTGCATGGCGTTGCCCTGCCCCCACAGCCAGATTTGCGTTGCGGGCTTTTTCCCTTCCGCAATCCGCTTTTGATTCACCGGATGATCCGCAAACACTGCTTTTGACAACTCCATCAGTTCGCGCAGTTCATCCTGTCGATCTCCTGCCGGCAGGTTTCCTTCCACCGGCTTGTCCGAGATCTCGTGCGGCGGGGTGCATGCGCACCCGGCCGGCCCGCCATTCCAAATCAGCAAATGGCGGTATTGCACGCCGGGATGGAAGGTCAGCCCTTCGCGGCCCAGCTTTTCCTGAAGCGAGCCGATCAGGGCCCGCCCCTCTTCCGTGGTAATGTGTCCGGCGGAATAATCATCCATCACCCCGTCGACCACCGTGACCAGATTGCAGCGAAACGCCACATCCTGCGGGGTCATCGGGATTTCCGCGCCGGCGGCTTCGATCGGTGCGCGGCCGGTATAGTTCAGCGCCGCGTCATAGCCGAGCAGTGCCAAATTGGCCACATCGCTTCCGGGCGGCATACCTTCCGGAACCGTCTGCACCATACGCACTTCGCCCGCCGCCGCAATCTTTCCGATCGTCGGAATGCTCGCGGCCTGGAGCGGGGTCTTGTCACCCAGCGATGCCACGGGGTAATCCCCCATCCCATCGCCAACTAAAACCACGGTCTTCATTGAAAATTCTCCAAACAATTGCGCGGGAATCTCTCGGAAATGTCTCCAAAAGGCAATTCTTAAGAACATTCAATTACGGGTAGGCGAAACCACCTTTTTAACGCCCACGGCCAAAAAGGTCTTTCCAAAACAGTTTGTGATGCCTATATCGACCCTCTTGAAAACGAATAACACAGCGTGGTCGACGGAACAGTCGGCCGAGATGTACGGCATCGGCAACTGGGGCGCGGACTATTTCAGCGTGTCCGATGCCGGCGAAGTGATCGTCCATCCGCACGGCAACGGAACCGGCGTCAGCCTGCGTAAAATCGTCGACGGACTGATTGATCGCGGCCTCGACATGCCGGTCTTGCTGCGTTTTTCGGACATCCTCGACTCGCGTATTAAAAAGCTTCACGAGAGCTTTGGCCGTGCCATCGAAGAGTTTGATTACCAGGGCCACTACCGCGGGGTCTACCCGATCAAGGTCAACCAGCAGCAACAGGTGCTTGAAGAGATTGCCGAGTTCGGCGCGCACTATCACCACGGCTTCGAGGCCGGCAGCAAGGCCGAGCTGATTGCCGCCATCTCCTTTCTGCACGACCGCGAGGCTTACCTGGTCTGCAACGGCTACAAGGACGCGGAATTTGTCGATCTGGGCCTGCTCGCCCGCAAGATGGGACTGCGGTGCGTATTTGTGGTGGAAAGCCTGTCGGAGCTGGAATTGATCCTTGAACGGTCCCGGGAGCTGGATGTGCTGCCGATCATCGGCGTTCGCCTCAAGCTCTCCACGCAGGCGTCCGGCCATTGGAATCACTCGGGCGGCGAGCGCAGTGTCTTTGGCCTGAATCCCTCGCAGGTGTGCGATCTGGTGGACCGGCTCAAGGAAGCCGGCATGCTGAACTGCCTGCAACTGCTCCACTATCACGTCGGCTCGCAGATTCCGAATATCCGCGACATCCGCGAAGCGGTCGTGGAAGCGTGCCGCGTCTATGTCGGCCTGGTGAATGAGGGCGCGCCCATGGGCGTTCTCGACCTCGGCGGCGGCCTGGCGGTCGACTACGACGGCTCCCATGCCGACACGGCCACGAGCCGCAACTATGGCCTCGATGAATACTGCACGGCGCTGATCGAAAACATGGTCAGCACGCTGGATGAAGCCAAGGTTCCCCATCCCAACATCATCACCGAATCCGGGCGGGCGACGGTGGCCTACTACTCCGTGCTGCTCTTCAATATTCTGGATCAGAGCCGGTTCGAGATCCATGAACTGCCGAAGACACTGGACGATAACGCCCATGAGCTGCTCCAGAACCTGCTGGACGTGGTCAACGTGCTCGAAGCGAAGAACGCACAGGAGTGCTACCACGACGCCTTCTACTATCGCGACGAAATTCACCAGCGCTTTAAGCACGGCTCCATGACGCTGCGTGAACGTGCGCTGGCCGGGGAAATCTTCTGGCATATCGTCACGCGCATCGCAGCGCTCATCAAAGAGATGGAGTTTGTGCCGGAGGAGCTGCAGAAACTGCCCGCCATGCTGGCCGACATCTACTACGGGAATTTCAGCCTGTTCCAGTCGCTGCCGGATGTCTGGGCCATCGACCAGCTTTTCCCGATCATGCCGATCCACCGGCTGAAGGAACAACCGACGCGCGAAGTCGTCCTCGCCGACATCACCTGCGACTGCGATGGAAAAATCGACCGCTTCGTGGGGCAGTATACGACGCGCGACACCTTGCCGCTGCACGATCTTACCGACGAGGAATACTATCTCGGGGTCTTTCTGGTGGGCGCCTATCAGGAAACGCTCGGCGATCTGCACAACCTGCTCGGCGACACGAACGTCGCCACGGTGGAAGTCGATAAAAAGGGCCGCCTGCGCTACACCCGCGAACTTGAGGGCGACTCCGTTGCCGATGTGCTCTCCTACGTCGAGTACGATACTAAACTGATGATTCGCCGCATCCGCAAGCTCGCCGAAGAGGCGGTCCGCACCGAGGCGATCACCGCCAGGGACCGCCGCCACATTATGGAAACCTTCGAAAGCGGCATGCGCGGCTACACCTATTTCGAGCGGTAGGCGGGTTTGACGTTTCAGCACCAACGCGCTACCTTCTGCGCACTATTCTTGAAATCATGATCGGAAAAGTCTTTTTGCGGATTGGAGGGGCGGAGGCTCTCCGCCCGTGGACGCACAGCGTGCGTCCCTCCAGTTGACCAAGCCAATACGAAATACGTAATACGGTTTACATATGAAATTCGATACAGCAGCCATTCACATCGGACAGGAACCGGACCGGGAAACCGGAGCCGTGATTCCACCGGTCTACCTGACCTCCACCTTTGCCCAGCTTGAGCCCGGCGAAACGCGCGGTTACGACTACACCCGCTCCGGCAACCCCGGCTTTGACCGGCTCGGCGCAACGCTCGCCCAGCTCGAACAGGCGGAATACGCCACCGTATTCGGCAGTGGCATGGCCGCCGTGACCGCCGTCATCTCCACCCTCTCCGCCGGTGATCATGTGGTGGCCGAGGAAAATATCTACGGCTGCACCTATCGCATCTACGACAAGGTGTTCAAAAAGTTTGGCGTCACCATCAGTTATGTCGACCTCTCCGATCCGGCCAACTATGCCGAAATCCAAAAGCAGCAGCCTGCGCTGGTCTGGATCGAGTCGCCCACCAATCCGTTGCTGAAGATCATCGACATCGAAGCGGTCGCGAAGGCCGCACATGATGCCGGCACGGAGCTGCTGGTCGATAATACGTTTGCATCGCCCTGTTTCCAGAATCCGCTGACCCTCGGAGCCGACCTCAGCCTGTCGAGCACCACCAAATATATCAACGGACACTCGGACTGCCTTGGCGGCGTGGTCTGCACCAACTCCAACGACTGGAATGAAAAGATGATCTTTGCCCAGAAGGCGATCGGTCTCAATCCGTCGCCGTTCGACTGCTGGCTGATTTCGCGCGGTATCAAGACGCTCGGCATCCGCATGGAAAAGCATGCGGCCAATGCGCTGAAGGTTGCCGAATTCCTCGAAGGGCTCGACTGCACGGCAACGGTTCGTTATCCGTTTCTGCCTTCGCACCCGCAGCACGAACTGGCCAAAAAACAGATGCGCGGCGGCAGCGGAATTGTGACCGCCATCTTTAACCTGCCGCTGGAGCAGGTCGTTCAGCTGGTCTCCAATCTGAAACTGTTCGCGCTGGCCGAAAGCCTCGGCGGTATTGAGTCGCTCATCTGCCATCCGGCCTCCATGACCCATGCTTCCATTCCCCGGGCCGAGCGCGAAGCGGTCGGCATCACCGATGGCCTCGTGCGCTTCTCCGTCGGCATCGAAGACGCCGACGACCTGATCGAAGACATCCAAACCTCACTTAACAATCTATAAAGAAGAACCACAGATGAACCCCCATTCACTCCGATCTAATTTATGAACAAATATCAAACCAGCATCACTGAATACGCAATACGAAGTACGCAATAGACCCATGCCACAGGAAAACCTACGCCACCATCCGCTGTGTCATCCGGAAGATCTGGGCAAACCGATCCCGCCCACCCGGCATGCCATCTCGATGTGCCTGCCGCGCTGGCAGGATGTGATTGGCTACGAGGAGCGGGATCCGGCCACCATGGAACGCCTGCAGCTGGGATATCCGCGCTTTCTCTATCATCCGCTCGTTGAACAGGCTTTCGCA
>JABDQT010000207.1 GCA_013042165.1 Kiritimatiellales bacterium
GTATGTGATCGGGATCAAAGTGCTTGACTGCCCGGCGTGAGTAGATGGCTTCCAGTGTTTCCATAATCGCTCCTTTTTTCGAGATTTATGCAGATATTGCTTCGTAGGTCTTCCAGCTTGTTCGCAGAAGGGTCCGTGGCATTACAGATTTTATCCGCAGCCGCGGGGATCTCAGCACGATCCCGCCAGAAACAGCTCCTACTTACTGACCGCGTTCGATGCGGCGGTGGGCGTCCATCAGCTCGCCGGGGTTGGTCTGAGCGGCAAGCAGGGATAGTTCGCCGCAGAGAACGGTGGCGGCACAGAGGCAGGCGAGGCGGCGGGAATTCTCGCCGGGGTCGCGCGGCTCGTCGAGGCCCATGCGTTTCATGTTTTCGAGCACAAAGTCGAGGCCCTTGCCGTTGCCGACGGTGCCGACAATCAGATTCGGGAGCGTGACGGAAAAGTAGAGATCGCCGTCGCGCTCTTCGGCCATGGTCAGGCCCTGCGAGCCTTCGACAATGTTGGCGGCGTCCTGTCCGGTGGCGAGATAGAACCCCAGCAGCATGTTGGCAAAATGCGCGTTGGCGCTGCGGGAACCGCCGGCGAGCATCGTGCCGATCAGGTTCTTGCGAATGTTGAGCTGCACGATCTTATCGGGTGTGGTTTTGAGATAGCGCTTGCAGACTTTTTTCGGAACGGTCAGTTCCGCCACGACATACTTGCCGCGGCCGAGGATGCCGTTGACGGCGGTGGCCTTTTTATCGGAACAGTAGTTGCCGGAAATGGAGCCGTATTTCAGCTCGGGATGATCTTCGAGGATGTGGTTCATCAGCGCCTCGGCCGCCTGGGTGCACATGTTATGGCCGGAGGCATCGCCGGTGGTGAACTCGAAACGGAGGAAGAGCAGGTTGCCGGCAATCTGGCTGTGCAGATCGATCAGTCGGGCATAGCGGCTGGTGCCCTCGACGATTTGATCCAGGGATGCTTTTCCGGCTGTGATCTTTTGCAACGCCTGCAGGGCCGCGCCGGCGTCGGGTGCCTCGAACAGCACCGAACGAGTCATGCGGTCATCGATCACGGTGCATTGGATGCCGGCACCGCAGTTCATCGATACCCGCGCGCCACGGTTGACGGAAGGCCATAACGGGGCTTCATAGGTGGCCAGCGGAACTTTAAAATCGCCTTCGACAACGGGCCCCGAAACTTTTAAGGGTCCGACAAACTGCATGGGTATCTGCGCAAAATCGCTCATAATCACTCCTGGATCAAAAGTTAAGCCCGATTGATTCGGCATGTCAAACGTTGAACCCGCCCAGTTGGCCTGCACCACAGAGGAGCCTTGGCTCTGCGGACAGAATACGAAAAACCTCACACGATTCTTACATTTTAAGGATTGTTCGGATGCGGTAAATACGAAACATTTCCATCATGGAAAAAAGCAAAATCCTGGTTGTTGAGGATGAAGCGCCGATCCAGGAGCTGTTGCAGTTTAATCTGGAAAAGAAGAAGTATCGCGTAAAGGTGGTCGATTCAGGCGAAGAGGCCGTTACACAAGCGATGGAATTCAATCCGGACCTGATTCTGCTCGATATCATGCTGCCCGATACGGACGGACTGGATGTGTGCAAGCATCTCAAGAGCAACCCTGCCACGCAGAACATCCCCATCATCATGCTCACGGCACTGTGCGAGGAGGCCGATATTGTGACGGGCCTCGAGCTGGGTGCGGACGACTATATCACGAAGCCCTTCAGCCCGCGTGTGCTGGTGGCCCGGGTAAAGGCCACCCTGCGGCGTTCGACGGCACGCAAGCCCGCATTGGGAGATGAATCGATTTCGATCCATAATATTTCCATCGACACGGTTCGCCATAAAGTAACGGTCGACGACGAGGTGCTTACGCTGACCTCCACCGAGTTCAAGATCCTCCATCTGCTTTCCGGCCAGCCCGGCCGCGTGTTTACGCGCTATCAGATTGTCGACGCCGTGCACGGAGAGGACTATCCCGTGACCGACCGCTCGGTGGATGTGCAGATCGCCGGGTTGCGCAAAAAACTGGGCGATGCCGGCGCTTACGTGGAAACTGTGCGCGGTTTCGGCTACCGCTTCATGGAAGAAGAGTAGGATACCTTTGCGTACGATGAAGAAGAAGCATCTGTTCTGGTTGCTGTTGCCTACATACTGGCTTCTGATGGCAATCGCGATCGTCGTGATTGCGTTCTATGCCTTCCATTCGATGTCGAATCTGTACTTCCAGGCCCTGGAAAACGACATTCGCACACGTGCCACCCTTTTTGCCGAAGAAGTCGCACCCGTCATTCGGGAGGGTGATGAAGCACAAATCGATGCGCTGTGCAAGCGGATCGGAGAGTCCGTCCAGACCCGTTTTACGATCATCATGCCTGACGGAACAGTCACGGGGGACTCCTCCGAGGATCCTGACATGATGGAAAACCATCGCGCCCGGCCGGAGGCTATTGCGGCGTTCGGAGGCGATGCCGGGATGGATCGGCGCTACAGCCGAACGCTGAAACAGGAAATGATCTATCTGGCCATCCCCCTCAAGGACGAGAGCAACCGGGTTCTCTGTGCGGTCCGTGCTGCGCTTCCCATGACCTCGATCCAGGCGGAACTCCACACCATGACCCGACGGGTTTTGACGGCATCGGTGCTCGCCGGCCTTCTGGCCATGCTGATCTGCGTCGGCGTCGTCCGGCGAATTACCACACCGCTGCGCGGGATGGATCTCGCGGCCCGCCGGTTTGCCGAAGGGGATTTTACCCACCGCATTCCGCCCCATCCGGCGCTCGAACTGGATCAGCTTGCAACATCGCTGAACAGTATGTCCGAGCAGTTGAATAAAACGGTTTCGACCGTGATCGAGCAGCGCAACGAACAGAATGCGGTTCTGTCGAGCATGGATGAAGGTGTGCTTGCCATCGACCGGCGCGAACGAATCATTCACATGAACCGTGTGGCCGGCATTATCCTGGGTGTGAACCACCATGACTCGAAACGTCAGCTGATGCAGCATGTTGTGCGGTTTGTCAATCTGCAGGAATTCATCAAAGCGGCGCTCAGTTCGCAGAGCCCTCTGAAAAGGGATCTCAGCCTGATCGGCACCCCGCAGAAGCAGATTCAGGCCAGCGGAACCGTACTGCGCAATGCCGACGAGGAATCGATCGGTGCGCTGATTGTCTTACGGGATGTCACGCAGCTGCGTCATCTGGAAACAGTCCGTTCGGATTTTATTGCCAATGTTTCGCACGAGCTGAAAACCCCGATCACGTCGATCAAGGGTTTTGTGGAAACACTGCTTTCCGACGACTGGAATCATTCGGAGGATATTCTGCGCTTCCTCAACATCATCAACCAGCAGGCCGGCAGGCTCAACTCCATCATTGATGACTTGCTGACGCTCTCCCGTCTGGAGCGAAAAAACGGCTGTTTACGCGAAACCATACGACCCACCAACCTCGCCACCGTGATAAACAGCGCCATTGATCTGTGCCAGATCAAGGCGTCCGAAAACAATATTACGGTCGACATGGTTTGCCCCGAGAACTTAATCATCCCCGTGAATGGTCCGCTGATTGAACAGGCACTCGTCAACCTGATCGTCAACGCCGTTAAATATTCCGAAACCGGCAAAAAGGTAAAGATTATAGCCGAGGAGCATCTCGACAAGGTCACGATCGAGGTCAGGGACCAGGGCTTCGGGATTGAGAACAAACACCTGGATCGGCTCTTTGAACGCTTCTACCGGATCGATGCCGCCCGAAGCCGGACCCTCGGCGGAACCGGCCTGGGGCTCTCCATCGTGAAACATATTGTGCAGGCCCACCGGGGCTCGATTCAGGTCGAGAGCACCGTGGGCATCGGCAGTGCCTTTACGATCCAGCTTCCCCTTGCTGAACCCACAGAATAAACCCCTGTAATATACACGATAAGTTCCCGCTTTTTCGTGATGCCATATCGTTAGCGTTTTGTTAGCTTCCTCCGACCTTATTAAATCAATGAACCGGAGGGACTGTATGGACGTTGGACTTTTCTTCAAGATTGCTTCGCAAGTCGTAGGGGGACTGGGTGTTTTTCTGCTCGGCATGAAACACATGTCGGAAGGCCTTCAGGCTGTTTCTGGCGACCGCCTCCGGAAGATGATCAGTGCGGTCACCAACAACCGGGTCATGGCTGTGATCGTCGGGGTGCTCGTCACCTGCCTGGTGCAATCGAGCTCTGTTACCACGGTCATGGTGGTTGGATTTGTGAACTCCGGCATCATGACCCTGATGCAGGCCATCGGTGTGATCTTCGGCGCCAACATCGGCACCACGATCACCGGCTGGATCCTTGTGTTGAAGATCGGGAAATACGGCCTGCCGATTCTCGGCATCGCAGCCTTCTTCTTCCTGTTTTCCAAACGCGAACGCCTGCGCTACATCGGCATGGCCATCATGGGCGTCGGCATGGTGTTCTTCGGTCTGGAGCTGATGAAG
>JABDQT010000209.1 GCA_013042165.1 Kiritimatiellales bacterium
GCTCTCCTTCGCGGTCGAGCCCGGGCAGGTGCTTGCGGTGGTCGGAGCAACGGGGGTGGGCAAGAGCACCATCATCAACCTGATCGGCCGATTCTATGATGTGCAGCAGGGCTCGGTCTCGATCGACGGCATCGACGTGCGGCGTTTTGGCAAACACGATTTGCGCGCGCGGCTTGGCTATGTTTTTCAGGATCCGTTCATCTTCACCGGCACGGTCGCCGACAACATCGGTCTGCAGACCCCCGGCATCAACTCGGCAGACATCATCCGCGCGGCCAAGACGGTGAACGCCCACAACTTTATTACGGCCATGCCCCAAGGATATGACACAGTGCTCAACGAACGCGGTGAAGGGCTTTCGCTCGGACAGAAACAGCTGCTCGTGATGGCGCGCACACTCGCCCAGGATCCGGAGCTGCTGTTCGTGCTCGACGAAGCGACGGCCAGCGTCGATACCGCCACCGAAATGCTGATTCAGGATGCGCTGGGCAAGCTGATGTCGAACCGTACCAGTATTGTCATTGCGCACCGCCTTTCCACCATCCGCAACGCCGACCGAATCCTCGTCATGCGCCACGGCGAACTGGTTGATCAAGGCACGCACAACGAGCTGATGGCCCGCGACGGGTACTACCGCCAGCTCTACGAACTGCTGCTGCATTCCCCGAAACAGGGCTGACAAAGACACGTTGGCATCCATACTGCTTCTGTTTTTGTCGAAAGTTATGAATGCATTAAGATTAAAGCGTGGTTTTACATTGGTGGAGATCATGATTGTCGTGGCCCTCATCGGGTTGCTGGCATCAATTGCCGTTCCCACCATGCTGAATGCAAGCCGGACGTCGCGCTCCAAGGCCATCGCCAAGGAGATCCAGACCGCCGGCGATGCCTTTATTCAATATAGCTTTGATCATGCGGGCGAGTATCCCGCCGATAAGACGCCGGCCCAGATGCCGTCCGGTATGGCTCCGTATCTCTCCAAATTCCCCTGGACCGAAGAAACGATCGTCGGCGGAAACTGGGATTGGGACTATAACGTTTTCGGCGTCACGGCCGCCGTTTCGGTCAAGAGTCCAACCTGGGACGATGACCTGATGACGCTGGTCGACGAAGTGCTGGATGATGGCGATCTGGGCTCGGGTATGTTCCGCACCCGCGGTGGCGGATATATGTATGTGCTGGAGGAATAGCAATCCACCCCGGCGTTACTCGCCGATGATTTTCACCAGTGCGCGCTTTTTGCGCATCCCGTCGAGCTCATAGTAGAAGATCGCTTCCCACGGGCCGAAGTCGAGCTTTCCATCGGTGATCGCCACCACCACTTCACGCCCCATGATCGTGCGTTTCAGGTGGGCATCGGCATTGTCTTCATAGCCATTGTGGGCATATTGCGCGTATGGCTTTTCCGGTGCGAGTTTTTCGAGCCACTTCTCATAGTCGGCATGCAGTCCGCTTTCGTTGTCGTTGATGAACACCGATGCGGTGATATGCATGGCGTTAACGAGACAGAGCCCCTCCTGGATGCCCGACTCGCGCAGGCACTCCTCGATCTGCGGCGTGATATGGATGATCTGCCGCCGGCGCGGCGCCTCGAACCAGAGCTCTTTGCGGTAGGATTTCATGTTATGCCCCTTTGTATTCTTCCAAAGGAACCAGCACCTGATTGAGATACAGCTGCCGGACCAGTTCGCAATCGAGCCGGTGTCCGGCTTTGTAGGACGTGATTTTCCCGACAAACCGCCCGTTGGGAATCAGCGCGATGGCCGCCAGCAGATCCAGCACGGCCCGGTGCCAGACGGCCTCAAGCGCCTTGCCTTCGTGATCAAGGCGCGGCTCGTTGACATACCGCTTCCGGCCGGCAATGGAAACATTCTTCTTGTTGTAGCCCAGATTGCGCACGTCGGCGAAGATACGGCCGATGGTAGCGCAGTAGATGACCTTCATCAGCGAGGTATTTGTGCGCGCCACGGATGCCATGCGGGTCAGCTCCTCGCAGACCGGAAAGATGATGCGCTGCTGGCCGATGGCCGTATTGAAATTGATGGCGCAGTCGATGAGCAACTGCGGATTGGCCGGATCGTCGGGAGGCGAGAGCGTGACAAAATCGCCATAGTTCCCGCCGACCGTGACCGGTTCCTTCACCGTGACGTAGGATACGGGCTTGTCGATCTCCACCCTCCCGCACTGGTCCAGCGCCTCCACCACATCGAGGCTGCCCTGCTCGAACAGGGGCGGATCACCTGAATCGAGCTTGATCAGCAGATTGTCGATCCCCAATCCCATGCGCAGGGAAACCAGATGCTCGACCATGCGGACATAGTTGTGCGGATTGCCGCTGCGCAGAACGATATTGCTCACGATCTGCCCGGTGGTCCAGACGTTGGAGATACCGACGCGGATCGGAAGCGTACCCGGCAGGTCGGCGCGGTCGAGCCACCACCCCTCCATGGGGGTGGGCTCGAAAGTGATTGTGCGGGTGGCCTTGCCCATAAAGGTGCCCGGCCCGGAAATAGACGCCGAGTCGGCCAGCGTGGTCTGTTTGCTCCGCAGCGGTTCCACCGCTTTACTGCTCAGATCCCAGTCCACCGGCTGGTGACTCATCTGCTCGCACGACGCCTTGATCGCCTCGTCATCACCCATCAAAATGGTGCCTGGATTGGTCATAAAATGCATCCGTTCTGTTTTGAACTGCCTGATTGAATGACATACATTTAGTTTTTTCGCGCAATCAACGCAACCAAAACCAAGGGGGGTCTGCTTGAAGGATGGACACATCATCCGCTCGGCCGGTGTGGTCGGCAGTTTTACGCTGCTGAGCCGCGGGCTCGGCATGCTGCGCGACATTGTCATCGCCTACTACTTCGGCACCTCCCTGCTGGCCTCCGCCTTTTTCGTGGCTTTCACCATCCCCAATCTGTTCCGCCGTCTGTTTGGGGAAGGCGCCCTCTCGGCGGCCTTCATCCCCGTATTCATTGAAACCCGCACCAAGCAGGGCGACTCCGCCGCATGGGACATGGCCGCCAAGGTCATCACCATGACCGCCGCTCTGCTCTCGACCATCGCCATTGTCGGTGTGCTGGTCTTTTCAGTCGGTACGCGGATACCCGGTGTGTCCGAAAAGTGGCTGATCACGTTCGAACTGGCGCGGGTCATGTTCCCGTATGTCGTCTTCATCTGCATCGCCGCGCTCTCCATGGCCGTGCTCAACTCCTTCAAGCATTTCGCCACATCCGCGTTCGCGCCCTGCCTGCTCAACCTCATCCTGATCGTCATCATGCTGGTAATCTTCCCGCTCATCGGCGACAACCCGAACGACCGCGCCCGGCTGCTCGCATGGGGGGTCCTGCTGGCCGGTGCCGCCCAGGTCGGCATCCAGATGCCCGCTCTCAAACGCTTTGGCTGCCCCTTCAGGTTTGCCAGCCGCTGGAACGATCCGCGCGTCCGGCAGATGCTGCTGCTGATGGGCCCGGCCGCACTCGGCATGGCCGTCACCCAGTTCAATGTATTGATCGACCGCCTGCTCGCCATGTGGATCGGGGCCTGGGCGCCCGCAGCCCTGTTTTACAGCGAGCGCATGATCTACTTCCCGCTCGGTATCATTGCCACCGCTCTCGGCACCGTGCTGCTGCCCACCTTCTCCGCCCATGCGGCCAAAAGCGATCAAGACTCCATGAGCAACACCATCGGCCAGTCGCTCCGGCACCTGGTCTTTATCATGACGCCGGCCGCCATCGGGCTGCTGGTACTGGCCCCCTCCATCCTGGGCGCCATCTTTGAATGGAACGGCAGCTTTGATGCCTCATCCACCCGGCTCAGTGCCCGCGCCCTCATGTTCTACGCCCCCGGCCTCATCGTCTTCAGCGCCGCCAAGGTGTTCGTACCCGCCTTCTACGCCATGCAGGACACCAAAACGCCCGTGCGCATCGGCATCTACATCGTCCTGCTCAACCTCGCGCTCAACATCACCTTTATCCTCACCCTGCCCACCTACTGGAAGCACGCCGGCATGGCCTTCTCCACCGTGCTGGCCGAAACCGCCGGTATGACCGCTCTCGGCATCATCCTTGCCCGCCGGGTCAAGAACATCGAGTGGCGCGCCGTTTCCCGCGGCTTTATCCGCTGCCTGCTCTGCTCGCTGATCATGGCTGCCGCCGCATGGCTCGCCGTTCGTTATACCCTGCCGTGGGCCGGAAATCATCTGCCCGCCAAACTTGCACAGATCATCGCCGTCGCCCTCGGCGTCGGTACCGGTGGCGCCACCTACTTTATTCTCGCCCTCGGCCTCAACGCCCCCGAGCTGCGCGAAATCAAAACCGCCCTGCGCGGCAAGTAGGCACCCCAGCGCGCCGAAATTCAGTCGGTAGGGCGTGCTGTCCCCAGCGCGCCGGAATACGGACGACCCTGAAAACGGCGGGGTCATGGCC
>JABDQT010000211.1 GCA_013042165.1 Kiritimatiellales bacterium
TCGATCTGGAGATCGCGAAGGTAGAACAGGAGCGAGTTGTGGCTCAGCGTCAATGGGCAGATGGTGTCGGCATACCGAGCGAAGGTAATCAGACCGATCAGGTCATTCTGCCGCTCGCTCACAAATCGCTCCACCACCTGCTTCGTCACTTCCATACGGCTCATGGTGGTCTCTTCGAACGGCATCGAAATATCCATTGAGCTGGATATATCCACCACGAGCTCGATCGCGATGCCTTCCTTGGGAATACCCTGAGTCAGGTCTTTGATCTGCGGGCGCGCGGCGGCAAAGATAAGGAGCAGCAAGCAACAAAACTGCGACCAGAAGAGTGCGGGCATGAAGCGTTGGCGCGCCGTCCGGGGCACCTTCCTGAAGGCGGCAAGCGATGAAAAACGCAACGCCCTGCTATCGGCTTTGCGGAGATGATCGACGACCATTTTCAGCACCGGAAGGAGCAGCAGGAAGGCCCATGGAAAGGCTAGTCGCATGGCGCCTCCTTCGTCTCTTCAATGAACGCGCGGATATGGTTTTCCAGCTCGATCGACAAGCCTGCGGGAAGCTTGTTCGAAAAACGAAACTGCTCGCCGGTGACCAGCAAGGGCTCCAGTTCCTGTTGTCGATCCAGCAAGGGTTCTTTGCGCAGGTACGGAAGAATCTCCGGAATGGTTTTCCCGGAAGTCGGCAGGTGGAAGCGTCCCTCGATGTATGCCAGCAGGATTTCCGTCAGCGCCTGCGTGCGGGCGAGCTCTTCCTCCGGCAGATGGGACAGGGCTTGCCGAGCCGCGTCGTCCGGAGACACCATCGGCGGGATTTTCGGCCGGGAAAACCGTTTGATCCCAAGCGTTCCCAGCACAAGTACGATGCCCGCCACCAACAGCACGAACCAGCGTTGCTGTTTTTTCTTTTCCTCCGGCAGCAACGCGATGGGCTCCGCGATGTCCTTGATCTCGAAAAGATCAAGGTTGTCCGGCAACACGGATGTGACTTGTACCTCGATCGGCTCGGTGCTGACCGTTATCTCCCCGGCATGGATATCCACAGATCCGAATACCGTGTCGCCAGGGAGGGAAGGGATGAGCATCCAGACACGGCGTTGCAACTCTTTGCCGTTGGGCATGGTCTGAACGGGTTCGGCATAACCGTCGGCTACCGAAAACGGCTTTACGAAATCTGCTATCTCAGGCAAAAACACCTCGGTGCCGGGCGGTGTATGGATGTCGAGTGCCAGCTGGATCATGCCCGAGGTTGGAATATTGGTCTCGCTCAACGAGACAATCACGGTCACCGAGCCCTGCCGGTAAATGCGCGACATTTCCGGTTCGGAGGGTGCAGCATGCTGAGTCGCTTCTTGCGAGCAACCTCCCGACAGAAGGGCGGCTAAAAGGAGTAAACGAACTGTTTTCACAGTGTTTGCCTCCGTTCGCGGGTCTGGAAGAAACGAATAAGGTCGCCCATATAGTCGCGGTCGGTTCGGACATCGATTTGATCAATGTTAAGTCGGGCGAGTGTATCCCTGACTTCGAGGTGACGGGCTTTGGCCGCCAGGTTGAAGCGTGAACGAGCAGCTGAGCTTGCGGTGTCGACCATGATTTGTTCGCCTGATTCCGCATCGGCAAGTTCCACCAGCCCGGCGTTTGGAAGATCAAGCTCGCGCGGATCGGTAATGGTGATGGCGATTAGATCATAATGAATGGCGGCCAGCTTGAGCGGCTTGATGTATTCCGAATCCTGAAAGTCGGAAATGAGGAAGGTCACGCATTTCTTTTTTACCATCTTGCCGAGATAGTCGATCGCACGCGCAATGCTGGTACCTGTCCGCTTCGGCTGGAATCCGAGGATTTCGCGAATGATATGCAGCACATGCAACTGCCCTTTATCGGGAGGAATGAACAGCTCGATCTCGTCGGTAAAGATGATCAGCCCGACCTTGTCGTTATTCTTGATAGCAGAGAAGGCCAACAGTCCGCACAGCTCGGCGGCCACCTCGTTCTTTGATTTTTCCGAAGAACCAAATGTTCCCGATGCGGACATATCGACGAGAAAAAAGAGCGCCTGCTCGCGCTCTTCGATGAATCGCTTGACGAAGGTCCTGCCGGTGCGGGCGGTTACGTTCCAGTCGATGGTGCGAACTTCGTCGCCCGGCATGTATTCGCGCACTTCATCGAACTCCATGCCGCGGCCCTTGAAGACGCTCTTGTATTCGCCGCCGAGCAGTTCGTTTACAACCTTGCGGCTGACGATCTGGATTTCGCGGACTTTTTTCAGAAGTTCCGTGTGGCGTTGATCGGACATGTAAAGCCTGTTTAACTAGGGGACCTCGACGGTGCCGAGAATCTGCTCAAGAATGTCTTCGGCGCTTTTTTCTTCGGCCGCGGCTTCGTAGGTGAGGAGGATGCGGTGCCGCAGCACATCGAGCGCGACATCCTTGACATCCTGCGGGACAACGTAGCCCCGCCCGTTCAGCATGGCCCTTCCGCGTGCAGCCACGGAAAGATAGATGCTGGCGCGCGGTGAGGCGCCATAGCGGATGTAATCGGCGCAATCGAGGCCGAACTTCTGCGGGTGGCGCGTGGCCTGGACCAGATCGAGAATATAGTGCTCCAGCTTTTCGTCCATGAAGACATCGTCGACCATCTTGCGCAGGCGGTTGATGTCGGCCACCTCCATAATGGCCTCAACGCCGAGGTCGACACTGGTTTTGCCCATGCGCTTGAGGATGAGATGCTCTTCGTGTTTGGTTGGATAAACCACATTCAGTTTGAACATGAAGCGATCGATCTGTGCTTCCGGCAGATGATAGGTGCCTTCCTGCTCGACGGGATTCTGCGTGGCGAGCACCAGAAAGGGTTCGTCGAGCTTGTAGGTAATGTCACCGATGGAGACCTGATGCTCCTGCATGGCTTCGAGCAGCGCGCTTTGCACTTTGGCGGGGGAGCGGTTGATTTCGTCGGCCAGAATAATGTTGGCGAAGATCGGTCCCTTGTGCGGCGTGAATTCATTGGTTTTCGGATTGTACATCATGGTCCCGATGAGGTCGCCGGGTAGCAGGTCGGGCGTGAACTGGATGCGGTTAAAGCCGGCATGCAGAGTTTGCGCGAGGGTAGTGACAGCCAGTGTTTTGGCCAGTCCGGGAATCCCCTCGATCAATACATGCCCGTTGCACAGCAGGGCGAGCAGCATCGATTCCACCAGATCCTCCTGGCCAATGATTACTTTCGCCACCTCCGTGCGTACCCGTTGCAGGACTTCGCTCTCCCGCTGGTAGCGTTCGTTCATCTTCACGATCTCTTCATGCATGGAAAGCCTTTCTGATAGAAACACCAAACAGTAAACCCGCACGGCAGGAGAAACAGTAAAGAAACGCCTAAAAATAGAGATTACTGGACAAGGTTTGAGCGGAGAATCAATCAGTTTTTGACGGCAGGAACGATCATGACGTTGCAGTCGGCTTGCCGCATGACCGATTCCGAAATACTGCCCAAAAGAGCCTTGTGCAGCAGGCCATGGCCGTGGGAGCCGAGGATAATGATTTCCGCTTCCAGTTCAGTTGCCTTTTGAGCGATCAGTTTTGAAGCGTCGCCCTTGAGCAGCATTGCCTGGGCATTGATTCCCTGCGCCCGGAGGCCTGTGGAGATATTGAGCAGCTCACGATGCTCCCGCTTGATCTCTTCGGCACTCAGGTCGCGGGCCAGCTGTACATCGCCGGGCATGCTGGACAGCTCCGGGGCATACCCGGTAAATTGCGAGGTTTCGTAGATCATGACCGGGCTTTCATCAGATGCAACATGAACGACCCAGAGTTTGGAGTCCGGAATGGCTTTGGCGAGTTTTGCGGATTGTTCAACGACTGCATCAGTCGTTTTGGAGAAGTCGACGGCAACGAGAAGATTTTTCATGACACGCTCCTTTTCTCTAATTGAGATTCTAGAGTTTACGAAGCGTTTGGCAAGAATAGGTTAGGCTAGTTTGTCGCGTGAAATATCAATGCCGAGCTTGTCCATGCGATAGCGCAGGATGCGGCGAGTGGTGCCGAGCTGTTTGGCCGCACGGGTCTGTATGCCATCGCACTTCTTTAGTGCCTCGACAATCAGGTTGCGCTCAAACTCGCCTACGGCCTTCTCCAGGTTGATCGGGGTGCGGGATGTATCCTTCATGATTTGTCCTCCCATGCCGGAAAGATGATGGAGATCGTCGTGCCGCCTGCGCTGGTTTCAATATCGATCTGTCCGTTGTGGTCGATGACCGCGCGCTTGGCGATCGGCAGGCCAAGCCCGAGTCCCCGCGCCTTCGTGGTGCTGAACGGCGAGAATACGTTGTCGCGAAGCGACTCATCCATGCCGCTGCCATTGTCGGCGATCATGACATACACATTGCCACCGCCCTTCTCAAAGGCGTGTCCCTTGACCGTGACGTTGATTCTCGATCCCGGAGCATCGGCCATGTTTTCGGCCGCATTCATCAGGAGGTGGTAGACGCAGTCTTCAAGCGAGGCGGCGTCGCCGTTGATCTTTAAATCGGACTCATCGGACGACAGGTGGATTTTTAGGTTTTCATGGCCCAGCTCGGACTGGACACGCGTGACGGCATGCTCGATGGGCTTGTGAACATCAAGCGG
>JABDQT010000214.1 GCA_013042165.1 Kiritimatiellales bacterium
GGCCATCGCCGCGTCCGGCGAATCGGCCCCGTTTCCCTGCGGTGCCTGCCGGCAAGTGCTGGCCGAGTTCTGCAGCCCCGACTTCCCCGTGTTCATCGCTGACGGCGACGGTTTTAAATCCACTACCTTGGGGGAACTACTTCCGCACAGCTTCAATTTCCACAGGAGCAACGGATGAACCGCGCCTAACTCACGCACCGCGGTGATCGCTATCCATATATAACTCTGTCGATTCCGATATTTGAGGAGAATTAGAATGTCCAAAACGCTGTACCTTGTGCGCCATGCAAAATCGGACTGGAGCACCGACATGAACGACTTTCAGAGACCTTTGAATAAGCGTGGCCGGCGCGATGCCCCGGAAATGGGCCGACGTCTTATAAAACACCATGCTTCGCCAGATAGTATCGTCTGCAGTCCGGCCAAACGGGCCATCGAAACCGCTGAACTGCTGAACCTGGGCTCCGCTGTCTATGATGAATCCATTTATGAGGCCTCCGTCGATGCACTCCTGAAAATTATCCGTTCGCTCGATGACCACCATAACTCGGCCATGCTGATCGGCCACAATCCGGCCATGACCTGGCTGGCACGGGAACTATCGGGAAGCCACATCGAGAATCTGCCCACCTGCGCCGTCGTCACCATCCGCCTGGCCACCCGTCACTGGAAAAAAGCGGGCACCTGCCCCGCCCGGATGCTGGATTTGGATTATCCCAGGAAAAAGGCGTAAACAGGCCTGTTTTTATGCCAACTTTTCACCAGATAAGGGTTGCGCGTCCTGTTGCAACTGTGTAGGTTCCTCGCCTGATTTTTCACCCAACGAATTGGAAGAGGTTTGCCATGAGAATTAGAAGAGCAATGCGCAAGAAACCGCTGCGCCGGCCCGTCAAGAAACCGCGCCTGAAACGCCAGCGTATCATGCAGCAGAAGAAACGCCTGGTCAGTGCCGGCATCAGCGAAGAACAGCTGATCCACATGAATACCAAGCAGATCCGCGCCGCGATTCGCGAAACCGGTGCCTGAAAAGTTTATTTTCGACGCTTGAAAACGCTCCTCTCGGAGCGTTTTTCTGTATCTGGAACATGTGACGCATAGAGTTAATCACAAAAGGCACAAAAAACGCAGAACGGTTGCACCACAGGAATATTTTGTCGAAATTGAAGCTATGAAGAATATCGTACTGGTCGGGTTCATGGGATCTGGAAAAACCACGGTGGGCCGTCTGCTGTCGGAAACCACCGGTATGCCGCTGGTGGACATGGATACCCTGATCGAAGAGCGCACGGGTAAAACCATCAACGAAATCTTTGCCGAAGACGGCGAGCCGCATTTCCGGGCGCTTGAACGCGAGCTGGTGCAAGAGCTTGCCGCCGGCGAAAACCAGATCATCTCAACCGGCGGCGGCATTGTACTCAACTCCGACAATATTGCGGACTTCGAAAAGAACGGACTGGTCGTCTGCCTGCTGGCCGATGCCGCGTCCGTTCTCGAACGCGTGCAACACGACTCCAGCCGCCCGCTGCTCGCCGGCGACAAGCAGGCCAGAATCCTTGAACTGCTGGAAACCCGCAAGCCGCTTTACGAAGCCGTTACCCATCGAATCGACACCAGCGGCCGCCCATCGCCCATCCCGACGGCGCAGGAAATTATCGATCTGTACGAATCAAACAATTCTTGAATTACAGCCCCAAAAAGACACAATTCGGTTTATGTGTATTGATCATGCGAGGAGAGCAAAATGAGTGATGACAGCAACAAGCCAGCCCAGCAGGAAGAAACAAGCCGAAGCCCCGAAGAAAAGGCGCGGCACGAAGAGCTGCTGAAACACCAGGCCCTGGAGCAGAGCGAAGTGAAGGAAGTTCTGGGCTTTTTCCAGAAGTATGCCAAGCCGGCTGCTACGGTGATCATCGTCGTATGCGCTTTTGTTCTGATCAACAACTATTTTAAAAGCCAACGTCTCAAGAAGACGGCCAAGGCCGATGCGGCCCTGCTGCAGGCCCAGACCGCCGCCGACTACCAGGCCGTGCTGGATAATTACGGCTCCACCCCATCGGCTCCGCTGGCACTGATGGGATTGGCACAGCAAAAGTTCAACGCGGGGCAGGTTGCCGAGGCGGAAGAGCTGTATAGCCGGTTCCGCGCGAAATACGGCACGCACGAAATGGCATCGCAGGCAGAGCTGAACCAGATTACCTGCATCGAAGGCAAGGGCGAGTTCAGCGAAGCCGCTCGACTCTACGACGACTTCATGAACGCGAACCCCGATTCGCATCTTGCTCCCATTGCTCTGCTCGGCAAGGCGCGCTGCCTTGAAGCGACCGAACAGTTCGATGGAGCCAGGCAGGTCTATGAAGACATTCTCGTGAACTATTCCGAAAGCGCATGGGCGCAGATTGCCGAATCCAATCTCGGCGTGGTTAAAAGCAAACTGAAATAGGTCCGATTTCAGCCGACCAACCGATAAACGCCCCGGCATAATGCGGGGCGTTTTTTATGCGATCTCTTCGTCTTCGAGCAACAGATTGCGCGCGCTGATACACGGCCCGGGAAACATATCCAGAAACTCGTCCGGATTTTCGTCATACAACTCGCACATGGAATCATAGGCCGAGCGGCCATACCGCAGGATGGTGCCCAGCTCTTGGGTATCGGCATTCTGCACCACAAAGCAGAGCTCCTCGTCGGTTGAATCCTGCACATTCAGCAGGAGGCGGTGCGTGTGCGGATCCACCTTTTCGACATTGCGGGTAAAGATACTGTATTTGACATATTCCACCACCCGCTGGTTGAGCCCGGCTTCGATCAGAAAGATCAGTTCCACCAGTTCGACGCGCGAGAGCACCAGCCGAACGCCGGGCAGCTCGATGTCATCGGGCATAGCTGAGTTCATCTCTTCCATCGACCGGTCGAACTCCTCCAGAATCTGTTCGCGGGCGGTCTCTTCCGTTTCCGGCACCCAATGGATCAGGATCTTGCGGGCGGGGTCGTTGTAGAGCATCGGCAGATCAACCCGGAAGCTCAGTTCGCAATCAGGACACTCAACCCGGTTCAGCTGATTGTGCATCAGGGCATCCTTCAGCTGCGGATCGGTCTCGACGTTCACCGCATCGTACAGCTGCACATCCTGCGGCGTGCCGCATGAGGGACAGGTGATTTTCACTGTTCTGCTAATGCTCATGATCGTGTGC
>JABDQT010000019.1 GCA_013042165.1 Kiritimatiellales bacterium
TTGGAGGAGAGCGGTGCATCAATGGCGTCGCGTTTTTCCTGCCAGCCGCCGAGCTGGTAGTCCTGCGGCGCGAGGGACCCGTCAAACTGCTTGTCCTGCCGTTTTGAGGCATCGATGATCTCCTGCATCAGCGGATTGGTGCTGCCGCTGGAGATCGCGCGGCCGGCAAAGACGACGGCCGAATAGACATCGCCCCGGGCATAGTCCTTTTTGTGGTGGGCGAGGGCGATCAGTTCGAAAACGCGCGTTTCCTGCGGCACGCCCTGGCGGCAGAGCAGTTCAACCGCCTCGTTGCACTCTCCGGCGTTGATCAGTTCTTCGGCCTGCTTTAATAATTGTTCCATTACTGACTCCTGAAAATTGTGACCAACGGATTCATGCAAATGGGATGGTGGAAGCGGCTTGGTATCCGGCTTTCATTCATCCGTTGGTTTATACGTTCTGATTATTTTACCAATTCCTGAAACTGTTCGATGCCGATGCGTTCGCAAAAATCGACGAAAAGCTCGGCGTCGGTTTCGCGGTGGGCCAGGTAAGTGTCGAGCACCTTCCTGACGGCCGGGACGATTTCTTCGTTCGGCACGTCGCAAAGATATTCGGCAATCCTGCCCGCCTCGCTGAGCTTGCCGCCCACGAAAATGCTATAGCCTTCGATACTGCCACCTTCGGGGTTGCGGGTGCGGGTGCCGCGCAGACCGATGTCGGCGATCCATGCCTGTGCGCAGTTGTTCGGACAACCGGTAATATTGATCCGGAGCGTGCCGATCGACTTCCAGTATTTCTCGTCGCCGGCCAGCGCGTCGTAGAGCCGGTGGTAGGCGTCGGGCGAGTCGGACACCGCCATCTTGCACATCGTGGTGCCCACGCAGGCGACGATATCGGGCAGGTGCTCGTGGCCTTCGGTGCGGAAGCCGGCCTTGTGCAGTTCGCTGATCAGTTGATCAGTGTTTTCGCTCGGCACATCGTGCAGCTCGATGTTCTGCCGGTTGGTGAACATGATGATGCCGCCGCCCAGCTCGTCGGACAGCCGGGAGATCGTACGCGAATCGGCTGTTTTGAGTTCCGAGCGCGAAATCAGAATGCGGACAATGCTTTTTCCATCGGCCTGCTGCGGAATCACGGCCTCGCCGTTGATCGACATCCGCCCGATGGACGGTGCGGAATCCTTGGCATATTCGATGGTGTCCAGCCCTTCGACGCCTTTTTCCTGCATGATCTCCATCAGCACATCGCCGAACTTCTTCGCGCCCATCTGGTCGACCACCACCTTCAGGCGGGCATGCGCACGCGAGCGGCGGTTGCCGTGGCGGCGAAACGCTTCGATCGCGGCGCGGGTGACGTCGAGCACAAGTTCCTCGGGCACCCAGTCAAAAATGGCCTTGGCCAGATAGGGGCGGGCACCGAGGCCGCCGCCGGCGTGGTATTTCCAGCCCACGACACCATCGCGTTCGACCGGCACCCAGCCTTGGCAGTTCATCAGCGTCTGCGCCAGCGCATCGTTGCTCGAAGCCACGCTGATCTTATGCTTGCGCGGCAGGTTGCGCTGGTTCTGGATTTCGTCGTCGCCGGCCATCCAGCGGATCAGCTTGAGCGAATCGCCCACCTGCTTCGGACCGGCGCTGGCGAGCGAGTCGCCGACAATATTGCGTGGCACGTCGCCGCAGCCGTTTTTGGTGGTGATACCGACTTCGGCCATGCCTTCGAGAATCTTGTAGATGTCTTCCTTGCGGATCCAGTGGAACTGGAGCGTCTGGCGGGTGGTGATGCAGAGCTCGTCCTGCGCATACTGCTCGGCCAGATCGACCGCGCGGTTGAACTGTTCGGTGGTCATGCGTCCGCCGGGGGTCACCACGCGGATCATATAGAAACTGGGCTGAAGCTGGTGGTAGACGCCGCTCCATTTGAACATGGCCAGTTCATTGGGCGTAATGTCCTCAAACGGGCGCTTCGCGATTTCGCGGAAATCAAAGTCCGGATCAATCTCCAGCTTGTCCTTTTCCACTTGCGTTAACTCGGGTTGTGCTTTCATTATCGGGCCTCTTCGATTCGTTTTGAAATTGATGGGCCGCATAATAGCTGGAAAGATGATCAGATCAATCATTAATTTAGTAAACTGTACGTGATATACATGATTTAAATACCTACAAAGGTACCCGTAATGCAAGCCAGCCCGATCACTGTTGCCTATTCAACCTGTCCGAACGACACCTTTATCTTCTGCCGGTTGGCAAAAGACGCCGATATCGAGACGCATCTGCACGATGTCGAAACGCTTAACCGCTGGGCCATGGAGCATAAATTTGATGTCACCAAGCTCTCGTTCCATGCCTGGCTGCTGGTGCAGGATCAGTATGAACTGCTTCAGGTCGGTGCGGCGCTTGGGCGCGGATGCGGCCCGCTGGTGATTCGTAAAAGTGACGGCGACGTCGCTTTATCCGCGGAATCGGTTGTCGCCGTCCCGGGTGAATTTACCACCGCGCATCTGCTGCTGCGTCTCTGGCGGCCGGACATCAAAAACCGCCTCTTCATGCCGTTCGACCAGATTATGGATGCGGTTGCGTCCGGCGAGGCCGATGCCGGGGTGATTATCCATGAAGGGCGCTTTGTCTATAAAGAGCGCGGCTTTCAATGCGTGCAGGATCTGGGCGTGTGGTGGGAGTCGGAAACCGGCC
>JABDQT010000221.1 GCA_013042165.1 Kiritimatiellales bacterium
ACGACAAGTTTGCCATTGATCGCGCCATTCCGCAGGTCGAGATCGGCGATCTTGTGGTAATCCACGATGCCGGTGCGCACGGCCATTCAATGGGCTTTAACTATAACGCCAAGCTGCGCTCCGCCGAGCTGCTGCTGCGTGAAGACGGCGAGGTCATCGAGATTCGCCGCGCAGAGACCATGGACGATCATTTTGCGACGCTGGATCTGGAAGGCCTGGCGGAGTTTGAGGCATAAATAATGTAGACGGAGCTTTCAGCTCCGTTACATTGTGCAACGTTCGTAGATGATCCGAATGCAGTAAGATGCGCCATCTATGATGTGGGAGGGGAAAATGTATTTCACAGGAGTATACACAGCACTGGTTACACCGTTCGGCGCAGATGGTGCCGTCGACTTCGGCAAACTCGAGGCTCTGGTTGATTTTCAGGTTGCCGGCGGAGTAGACGGTATTGTGCCGGTCGGGACGACCGGTGAATCGCCAACGCTTCGAACCGCGGAACATTTGAAGGTGATCGAAGTAGTGGCCGCCAGAGCGGCGGGCCGCTGTAAGGTCATGGCGGGTACGGGAGCGAACTCGACGGCCGAAGCCATTGAGCTGACCGAAGCGGTCAAGGAGTTCGGTGTGGATGGAACCCTGCAGGTGACGCCGTATTACAACAAGCCCAATAACTCGGGGTTGATTCAGCACTTTTCCGCCGTGGCTGACCTCGGCTTGCCGGTGGTGCTGTATAATGTGCCGGGTCGTTCCGCGCGTGAAATCCCATTGGAGGTTGTGGCTGAGCTTGCGCAGCATCCGAATATTGTTTCCATCAAGGAAGCCGCCGGTTCGGTAGAGCGCGTTACGGCCATCAGGAAGCTGTGCGATATTGAAGTGCTTTCCGGCGATGATGCGCTGGCACTTGCCATGATCAAGGTCGGAGCCTGCGGTGTGATCTCCGTGGCCTCAAACATTATTCCCGCGGAAATCGTTACCTTGATTCAGGCGGCTCTTGAGGGCGACTATGAAACGGCTGATTCTATGCATGCACACTATGCGCAGCTGTTTGACGACCTGTTCATTGATACCAATCCGATACCGATCAAAGCCGCTATGGCCATGAAGGGATTGATTGAAGAGACATACCGGTTGCCGATGTGTTCGACGACTGATGAAAACAAGGCGATACTGCGCAAGACACTTGCAAAAGCGGAGGTGCTGTAATGGCGGTCAAGACTGTGGTTCTCGGAGCGGCCGGCCGCATGGGCAAGGCGCTGATCCGATGTATTCTGGAGGAGAAAGTCGAAGGACTTGAGCTTCATGGAGCCGTTGATTTGTGGGATGCGCCTGAACTCGGGCAGGATGCCGGACTGGCCTCCGGTACGAAGGAAGCCGGGCTCAAGGTCATCAATAATCTTGATGAAGTGGGCGCAACGGCCGATGTGATCGTCGATTTTTCTTCGCATTTTGGAACAGCCGGCAACGCGCCGCGTATTGCAGAGTGGGGCACAGCATGGGTTATCGGCACAACCGGCCTCAACGAGGAGGAGCTGGCGGCCATTGATGCGGCGGCGGAAGAGACCGCCGTCGTACTTTCCGGCAACATGAGTCTCGGGATCAATCTGCTCTGCAATCTGGTGGAGGCCGGAGCGCGGGCGCTGAAGGATCGCGGCTACGACATCGAAGTGATCGAACGCCACCACAATCAGAAAAAGGATGCGCCCAGCGGTACCGCGCTCATGCTCGGGAGTGCCGCGGCCGATGGCTATGACTGGCCCCTGAAGGAGGTCCAGGTCGACGGCCGTACCGGCCTCCCCGGTGAGCGTCCTGAAAAAGAGATTGGTTTTCATGCCATTCGCGGTGGTGATATTGTCGGCGATCACACCGTCATGCTGGCCGGTATGGGCGAGCTGCTGGAGCTTTCGCACCGCGCTACCAGTCGGGATGTTTTTGCGATCGGCGCATTGCAGGCCGCCGCCTGGGTGGCGGGTAAATCTCCGAAGCTCTACAGCATGAAAGACGTTTTAGGATTATAGGATTTCGAATATCAAGCATGGAATATTGAAGGTGTAGTGACGCTTCACCTGAGCGAAGCAAGGGAAAGCGTTCCAGGTTATGGAAACTAAAAAGGAACCATTGAGCAATCGTTTTGCCAAGGTCTACGGCAGTCCCGGGGAGGCGCCGCGGGTGTTGGGGTTGTTTCGGGCCTTCTGGCCATTGCTGGTTATTTGCTTTGTGACGGGCTATCTGCTGCGGGCGTGGTTCCCGAAGCCCGTGTTGAATGTTTCGCAGGTTGGTGTTCTTTTCTTTCTGGTTGCCGTTGCGGCGGCCATTCTGCTCGCATGGGGCGACCGCCGGCTGGGGAATTTCCTCAAGGGGGCCAAGGGCGAAGAGTGGGTCGCACACGAACTGGCGTTCCTGAACTCGGAGTATACGGTTTTCAATGGGCTCCGTCTGGGTGGCGGTAAACAAAACTTTGATCACATCGTAGTCGCTCCCGCCGGAGTATTTGTGGTCGAAACCAAAAACTGGAAGGGCTCCGTGGAGTTCCGCGAAGGAAGGCTCTACGCCGGCGGTAAGGAACCCTCCCGGCCCCCGCTTAAGCAGGTGAAGGCCGCGACGGCCGAGCTGGTCTCATTTCTGGATGAAGCTGGATGCAGCGAACTCCCGGTGCATTCCGTACTCTGTTTCCTCGGCACCAAACTTCCTGAAGAGATCATGAATGTCAACGGGGTGGTGGTTTGCAGCGGCAAACGCCTCGTCGATGTCCTGCAGGAAACCTTCGATGAACCCGTTGCCGAACCGATTCGCAAGCAGGTTATTCGAGAGCTTAGAACCGCGCTTGAAGGCGGGGATTAAACACCAAGTCGAAACGGCTCTGCAGTTTCTGCATATACTTTAAGCATACGGAAAACAGAATCTTTGTGAACTTCGTGTCTTGAGCGAGCCTTCGAGCGGGTGTTTAATTTTCGGCAGGAGGCAACCATGAAAGCACTGATACCTATCGCCCACGGCAGCGAGGAAATGGAAGCCGTGATCCTGATCGATACGCTCAGGCGCGCCGAATGGGACGTAACCGTGGCGGGCCTCACCGCCGGAACCATCGAAGCCTCGCGCGGCGTCAAACTGGTTCCCGATACTACCTGGGATCGGATCAATCCCGATGATTATGATGTATTGTTGCTGCCCGGCGGTTTTGGCGGCACCGAGGCGTTCATGAAGCATGCGGGTGTTCAGCAGGCATTGCGCGACTTTAATGCACAGGGAAAATGGATTGGCTCTATCTGCGCCGCTGCACTCGCGCTCAACGAAGCGGGGATTCTCGCGGGCCGGAAATTTACCTGCTATCCCGGTGTCGAGGAAAAGCTGCCGTCCAACGTGCAGCCTGTACAAGAGACCGTTGTGGTTGATGGGCACCTGATCACCAGCCAGGGACCGGGTACCGCATTCGAGTTTGCCCTCAAGGTCATCGCTGAATGCAGCAGCCCGAATAAATCAAAAGAAGTACGGTCCGGATTGCTGCTGTAAATTGTCGAAGCGACGTCCCCGTCGCTTAACCTGCTTACAGAGAACGCGACGAGGGCGTCGCGTCTACATGTTTTTCGCTACGCGGCGGGCAAGAAAATGGCTTCTGCTTCACCGGGATCCAGTTGTTTTTGCAGCTGTTCAAGCAAAGGACAGTCGGTCACAGGAACGAGGGTAGCAAAATGCGCCCGTGAAGTTGGCCCACAGAACCAACGCCACAAAGATGGTAGGTCTGTTCATGTTGTAGAGCCAGCGCTACAACATAGGGCGCCCGATTACAGCAGCCCCGGCGCCGTCAACTCCGTCCGTACCTGACTGTTGTTGTAGGGCGGGGGCTATGACCCCGCCATTTTCGCGATCATGGATCGCGGCTACATTTTACGGGGAGCTCTCAAGGTGAGCGTGCGGTTGAAGACGGGTTTTGCGGGGGTGTGGTCGAGGTCGGCGCAAAAGTAGCCGACGCGCTCGAACTGGTAGCGGTCACCGGGTTTGGCCTGGGCGAGTCCGGGCTCAAGCTTGGCAGTGATCACTTTCAGCGAATCGGGGTTGAGAAAGTCCTTGAAATCCTTTTCCTTGTCGCCCAGCGGGTTTTCGACGGTGTACAGTCGGTCATAGAGCCGCACCTCGGTATCGACGGCATGCTTGGCGGAAACCCAGTGGATCGTGCTGCGGACCTTGCGTCCGTCAGGCGCGTTACCGCCCTTTGATTCGGGATCGTAGGTGCAGCGCAGCGAGACCACGTTGCCGGCCGCATCTTTTTCAACGGAGTCGCAGGTGACGAGGTAGGCGCCGCGAATGCGAACCTCCCGGCCGATGGTGAACCCCTTGAATTTATTGGGAGCGTCATCCATGTAGTCGGTACGTTCAATCCAGAGCTCGCGACTGAAAGGTACAGTGCGTTTGCCTTCCTCTTCCTTCTGCGGATGATTCGGGACTTCAAACTCCTCCACGAGCTCTTCGGGATAGTTGTCGATGACGACCTTGATCGGATCGACCACGGCCATGGCGCGCAACGAGTTTTCGTTGAGATCATCACGCACAATGCTCTCGAATTGCTCGATTTCGGTGATGCCTTCAAACTTGGTGCAGCCGACGATCGCGCAGAGTTTTTTGATGGCCGCGGCGGTAAAGCCGCGGCGGCGCATACCGCAGAGCGTGGGCATGCGCGGGTCGTCCCAGCCACCGACGAGACCTTCATTGACGAGCTGCAACAGGCGCCGCTTGCTCAGCACGATGTAGGTCAGGTTCAGCTTGGAGAACTCATACTGGCGGGATTGAAAGGCTTCGAGCTCTTGCAGGATCCAGTCATAGAGCGGGCGATGCACCTCGAACTCGAGGGTGCACATGGAGTGGGTGACCCCCTCAATCGAATCCTCGATGCAGTGCGCAAAGTCGTACATCGGGTAGATGCACCATTTGTCGCCGGTGTTGTGGTGGGTTGCGCGTTTGATGCGGTAAATGGCCGGGTCGCGCATATGCAGGTTGGGGGAGGTCATGTCGATCTTGGCGCGCAGGATGCAGGCGCCGTCCTCGAACCCGCCGTTTTTCATTTTTTCGAACAGCTCGAGGTTTTCCTCGACGGAGCGGTCGCGTCCGGGCGGCTCCTTGCCCGGGCGGGTCGGGACACCGCGATATTCCTTGAACTCTTCGGAAGAGAGCTCGCAGACATAGGCCTTGCCCTTATTGATCAGGCGCACGGCATATTCATACATGGTGTCGAAATAGTTCGAGGCCCAGTAGAGGTGCTCGCCCCAGTCATACCCCAGCCACTTGATGTCTTCCTGAATCGCCCGTACGTATTCTTCGTCTTCGGCTTCGGGGTTGGTGTCGTCGAAGCGCAGGTGGCAGCGGCCGCCATATTTTTCGGCGGTGCCGAAGTCCAGATAGATGGCTTTGGCATGGCCGATGTGCAGATAGCCGTTGGGTTCCGGCGGGAAGCGGGTCACTACTTCGGTGCGCTTGCCGGAGGCCAGGTCGGCATCGATGATGTCGTGGATAAAATTAGTCGTCTGGGTTTCTTCGTTACTCATGAAAATGGATTCCGTACTGCGTAGTTCACAACGCCTTCCAACGACTGGAAAACCGCGACATTTATCCCTGATTCACCAGGCCAGTTCAATCCTTTCATCATGCTATTGACATACGGGAGGTGTTCCGTGTCCAATCGTCGGAACGCAAAGGAACCGCATGAAGATTGCCACATTCAACGCCAATTCCATCCGCTCGCGCCTGCCTATTGTGTTGCAATGGCTGGAAGCTCATCAACCCGATGTGCTCGGCATTCAGGAAACGAAGGTGCAGGACGCTGATTTTCCGAAGGAGGCGATCGAGGCGGCGGGCTGGCATGTGGTCTTCAGGGGCGAAAAGTCGTACAACGGTGTTGCGCTGATCTGCAAGAGCGAGCCGCAGGATGTGAAATACGGATTCGACGACGGCGGGCCGGCGGATGAAACGCGGCTGGTTCGCGCCCTGGTGGACGGGGTGGTGATCATCAACACCTATGTACCGCAGGGCCGGGCGATCGACCACGTCATGTATAAATATAAACTGGCCTGGTATGCCCGGCTACAGAGGCTTTTCGAGGCCGAATA
>JABDQT010000225.1 GCA_013042165.1 Kiritimatiellales bacterium
TTCGACAGCAGCTCATCCACCCATCTCGACACCACCCGCATAGGCGACTGCCCGCTGTGCGGCAAGGAAGTCATCAAAGGCAAAAACGCCTACGGGTGTTCCGGCTGGAAAGAGGGCTGTGCGTTTGTGCTCGAAACCGAGTATAAAGGACTGAAGCTCACGCCGAACCAGATACAGGTGCTGCTGCAGATGCATATCCTCCCCTACCCGGTGCACATTGACGATCAGCTCCGCCTGCTGCTGCTTAGCACGCAGGGAGACCTGCTGGATATCGACCTCCCCTCCGCCGATCGACAGAAAAGCGCCAAAGCCGGCGACCGCCCCGCCAAAAGAAAAAAGCCCCCGGCAAAACCGAAGGCAGATTGACTAGCTAACCGGCCGGTGTCGCTCAATCAATCGCGCAGGTAGTGGCAGCCGGTATGGTGACCGCCCTGCTTTTTGAAGTAGTCCTGATGGTATACTTCGGCGGGGTAAAAGACTTTACCGGCAGTGATTTCGGTGACGATCGGCTTCGACCATTTTTTCTGGGCCTCGACCTTCACTTTTTCAGCGGCGGTTTTTTGCTCGGGGGAATAGTAGAAAACGGCGGAGCGATATTGCGACCCCCGATCCGGGCCCTGACGATTCAATGTGGTGGGATCGTGCAGACGCCAGAAATAGGTCAGCAGCTCTTCGTAGGAAATTTTATCGGGTTCGTAGACAATTTCAATGGCCTCGGCATGTCCCGTGTCCTTGTAACAGATATCCTTGTACGTGGGATTCTCCGTTCTTCCGCCGGTGTAGCCCACCGTGGTATCAACTACGCCGTCGAGTTCCTGAAAAATGGCTTCGACGCCCCAAAAACAACCTCCGGCAAATACCGCTTTTTCCATGGCACCCTCCTTCGCTCCCGTCACCGCCGCTAAAAATGATACCACGATGGTCAGTAAAAATGTCCGCTTCATCCTGTTCGCCTCATCGGTTTTAATAGAAATGTTAGATACCCGACGGACGGATGCGTTCATTTTCAGGAGATTATTCCTCCACGCGCGGTTTGTTGATGAAACTGAGCACGACAAGAAATACGAAAAAGCCGGCCATGATGCCGGTCACCTTCCAGTTGTGCGCCTGCTTCTCTTCCAGTTGCGTCGGGGAATAGAGCAGAATGTGGGCACCGCCGATCTGCAATTCATAAAGATTCTTTTTCCAGAACTGGGGAAACCGTTTGACGTATCGCAGTTTGACGTTGGTGCCTTCGGGGATTTTATCGAGCGTCTCCTGAAACTGCGGTTTGTAGTCCATATAATAGAGTTCCCGTAAATCTTTTTCGAGGGTGCGTTCGGGGAGCTCATCGGGCGTATCCTTGAGAATGGCATGGATCCGCAGCTCGTTCTTGATCAGTTCAAATTTTCCAACCCGCTTCCACTTCCTGATTTCATAATGGGAATACACCCCTCTCTCATCGGTCAATGTATGCATGGATGGAATAATCAGGTTCCCGACAGAAGACGCCCAGACCAGAATACAGAAGAACAGAACAACGATTACATACGGTATCTTCATGACATTTTCCTTTCCGCTAGTTTTTCAGACTATGAATCGGAGCCGGTATCCGGCCGCCAAAATTTACAAACCGCGCCGAGCGGCCGGTATTGCGCACCGGCATCACCACGCTCTCACCAAAAAGACCGCCAAACGAGATAAATTCGCCGGCCTTTTTGCCGGGCACCGGAATCAATCGTACGGCGGTCGTCTTGGAATTGATCACACCGATCATAAGCTCGTCGGCCATGATGGCGGCAAGGGTATCGGCATCGGTTTCACCGGGAATGGGAACCATATCCAGACCGACTGAACAGACGCAGGTCATCGCCTCGAGCTTTTCCAGAGTCAGGGAACCCGACTCCACCGCCTCCGCCAGCTCCGCATCCTCCATCACGGGAATAAACGCGCCGCTCAGTCCGCCGACACTCTGCGAGGCAAACGATCCGCCTTTTTTCACCGCATCATTGAGCATCGCCACAATAGCCGTAGAACCGGGCGCACCGATGGCATCGACGCCGAGAATCTTCAGTATTTCACCCACGCTGTCGCCCACCGATGGCGTCGGCGCGAGGGAGAGATCAACCACACCAAAAGGCAATCCGAGGGCTTCGGCCACCTGTCGGCCGACCAGCTCGCCACAGCGTGTGACCCGAAAGGTTGCCTGCTTGATTTCCTCGGCCAGATCGTCGAGTCCAAGGCTTTCGGCACCCGCCTCGGCAATCTTTCGCTCCAGGGCGCGCGCAATCACGCCGGGACCGCTGACCCCCACGTTGATTACCGCTTCGGCCTCGCCCAGACAATGGATGGCACCGGCCATGAAAGGGTTGTCGCCGGGCTGGTTGGCGAACACCACCAACTTGGCGGCACCGAACCCGCCGTCATCCCGGCTGGCTTCCGCCGTCGCCTTCACGGTTTTCCCGAGCATCCCGACGGCATCCATGTTCAGCCCGTGCCGGGTGGAACCCGCATTGATGGACGAGCACACCTTTCCGGTCGAGGCCAGGGCTTCGGGGATCGAGGCGATCAGGTTCATATCGCCCTGACTGATCCCCTTCTCCACATTGGCGGAGTACCCGCCGATGATATCGATGCCCACCTCGGCGGCCGCCTGATCAAGCGCCCGGGCCAGCCGCACAAACCCCTCTTGCGAAAAGCCTGCGCCGACGTGCGATATGGGTGTTACGGAAATGCGCTTGTTCACCACCGGCACACCATATTTTCCGCCGATGCGCTCACAGGTCTCTACAAAGCTGCCTGCCAGCAGCTTGATCTTGTCGCCTACATTGCGGGCGGTGGATTCGGCGTCGCCGGTGCGGCAGTCCAGCAGGCTGATGCCCATCGTTACGGCGCGTACGTCCAGATTTTCCTTCTGGATCATTTCGACGGTTTTCAGAATCTGGTCGGATCGGATCATTTCAGGTTTCCAGTTTTAAATTTCAAGTTTCCCCTAGATCTCGTTGGTCGCCCGGAAGATATCAACGTGCTGCAGCACCAGATTGAGTCCGGAATCCTGTCCGAACCCCTTCAGCTCCGCTTCGAATGTTTCCAGCGCAGGGAGCCCCGACAGATCGATCTGCAGCATCATGGTGTATTGATCGTCTTCAACATGGGAGGCCAGATCGACAATGTTCACCCCGCGGTCGCAGCAGAAACGCGAGACCTGCGCGACCAGTCCCACGCGATCACGTCCGACGGCGGAAAGCACATAGGCATGTTCCGACTCCTCGGCTTCCGTGAGCGGACCATCGGCCAGCGCCACTGAAACCCGCGAGGAGGTTACATCGGCCAGAGTCTGCTCAACCTGCTCCACGGAAACGTCCGGGGCAAAGCTGGCCACCAGAATCATCGTAAAGTAGCCGCAGAGCACCGACTCCCGCAGATCTGCCAGATTGCCGTCGAGCGAGCTGATGCCCTCGGTCACTTCCGCCACGATGCCCGGCCGATCCCGGTCCATCACCGAGATCACCATGAGTTGCCTGTCCGCCATGAAACCGCCTTTCAAAACCTCTGAAGATTCTATCTCTGATCGTCCCGACAATGGAACATAAAAAGCGGCCATTTCTCAGATTGTTCCGTACATTGAGAACTGAAGAAGAATCCGATTGGATTCCAGACCCTTTTGGAATAGACTGTTGCAAAGTCAGGAGTTCGTAATTATGGCTAAAACATACACTTCCCTTTTAATCGCGCTGCTGCTTCCACTGCTCCATTGTTTTGCACAGGATACCGGGGCGATCGATGCCATGATTCAGCCCCTTGAAGAGGCCTACAGCATCCGGATCCACTATGCGTTCGATCCCGCGGCATATTTCCCGGAAGAATGGGCCGCACCCTCCATTGCGGCCACCGGCCGGCAGGCGGATCTGGTGGAAGTCCAGCGCATCATTCCGATCATTCAGGCCTTTCTGGCCAACCATCCGGCAACCGTTGTGCAGAACAATCTGGAACACATCTATCTTCTCGGCGAGCTGGTTTGCGGGGGGCGCGAGTACGGCAGCACCCATACCGACAAGAGCATCTACCTGCCCTGCAAAACCGTTGAGGAAGGATATACGTCCGCCTTTCTGGAACAGCGGCTGCACTCCGAATTTTCCAGCCTCCTCTTCAACCTCCACACCTTTCCTGCCGCTCCGTGGCTGGCGGTGAATCCTGCAGGATTCCGATACTCCGGAACGGGCTTTGAGATGCTCCGCGATCCGCTGCGGTTTGATGCCACCGAATCATACCGCACGGATGGCTTCCTGCTGAAATACAGCCGATCCAGCCTGGAAAACGATTTCAACATGATCTCGGCATGGATGTTTACTCAACCCGGACTTCTGGACTGGGTGTGCCAGCAGTATCCCAGGATCCAGCAAAAGAAGACGATTGCGGAAAACTTCTACCGTTCCATTTCATCTGAATACGCCTTTCCATAGCCCTGTCCATCCCAACTCCCATGCTGAACCACTTATCCAGACGCATCTTTGCGGCATCACTTTGCTGCGGGGCGCTGTGCACAACCGCGCAGCGTGGAAAGCAGTGTGCGGTATGCGGGAGCCGTATCTCCGGCCGCTACTGGGTATACAACCAGATGGACTGCTGTTCGCAAGCGTGCGTCGATGCGCTGCGTCCCCGTTGCTCCGCCTGCGGAAAAGCCGTTTCGCCGAGTTATGTCAAAGCGGATGGCAAGGCCTACTGCAATTCCACCTGCTTCGAATCCACCCTGCCCGCATGTAAAATCTGCAAAGCGCCTATACGCTCGGGGTACCACATCGGCCGGCACCGGTATTGCGAGGCATGTGTCAAAAACAAGCCGGTCTGTTTTTCCTGCGGACTGCCGGCCGCCTACTCCACCCGGATCGA
>JABDQT010000227.1 GCA_013042165.1 Kiritimatiellales bacterium
GGCCAGTTTCTTGTCGGTAACGATCGCGGCAGCATATTCTGAACCGGCTTCCAGCCGCTGAAAAATCCAACCGTCATTTTCGCCGCCCTCTTCCATTGGCACGGAAAAATGGGCGAGCTCGCTGAAAAGCGTGGAGCCGCATGCCTTCACGTACGCTTCCTTTCGGGCCCATAACTGGAAAAAGACGGAATGCCGATCTTCAGCGGTTTCGATCCGCGCGATTTCCTCCGGTGTAAAATAGCGCGATGCAATAGCGAGCACATCCATATCCCGCCGGATCATTTCAACATCGACACCGATCTTGCGGTCGCGGCCGATGGCCAGCACCACCCACTCGCCGGAGTGCGAGACATTGAATGCCAACTCTGAATCGAGCATATGCGGCTTGCCGTTTTCCGTGTATTCAAAATTGATCTGCGCAGCGGGTTCTCCGCTATATCCCGACAAGAGAATACGCAGTGCCCCGCGCGAAACAATCGATGCCTGCCGATCACTTTCCCGATGATATCTGGCGGCCTTTTCGCGCTCTCTGTCGCATAAAATGCGCCCAAGCGGTTCGATCCGATCCAGCAGATCCGGTACGTGCAAACCCCAGACGTGGATCACATCATTCCCAAGCCAAGGCAGATCTCGCATCTCTCCAATAATTTCCATGAGCAAAACATTCTTATTGAAATCCACCACGCAGGCAACCGCATAAACCATTCCCAAGGTATCGATTGACGAATATCGACCTAAAAGAGTACGATTTTCTTAAATTCTGGAGATTGATCGATGAGTCAAATTGAACGAAAAACGGCCGGAGTTCCTACGCTGAAGCGACTCCCTCTATACCTGAGCCTATTGCGCAAAATGAAGGAAGCCGGTGAGGAATATGCCTCCGGCACGGTCGTTGCAAAGGAGCTGGGACTCGATCCTATTGTCGTGCGCAAGGATCTGGCGATTACCGGCGCCGTCGGGCGACCGCGCCTCGGCTTCCCGATGGACGAGATCATTGAGGCGATCGAAGAGTTTTTGGGCTGGTCCAACACCTCGGATGCATTTTTGGTGGGAGTGGGCAACCTCGGGCGTGCGTTACTGGGTTATACCGGCTTCGAGCAATATGGCCTGCGCATCGCGGCCGCGTTCGACAGCAATCCCGAGATCGTTGGATCCAAAGTGCATGGGAAGACAGTGCAGGACATCTCCAAAATGCCCGAGCTCGCCAAGCGCATGCACGTGCAGATCGGGGTGCTGACCGTCACCGCATCCGTGGCGCAGGAGGTGGCTAATGCCATGATCGAAGGGGGCATCCGCGCCATCTGGAATTTTACCCCCACCACGCTCGATGTGCCCGAGCACGTCATCCTGCAGCGCGAAGAACTCGCCTCCAGCCTCGCCGTTCTCTCCCACCGCCTGCTTGTCGGCAGCACCCATTAGGCACAAAAAAAGACGAGGAATTCAACCCTCGCCTTTCCTTGTCAAACCCCTTCCAGTCTACACTGGAAAAAGCTCATCCTGCTCTGTGCGTAATTTATCGCACAGTCGCCCTTCCGGGACGTCAACATCGTCATATGAAATCGCCGTATCCTTCGGGATATCCCGTTTGAGAACGCAGCCTTCGGCCAAACCCTGCGGCAGTAAACGTTCAGCACGGGCTACGGGATAATTCTCGCATTGTCCGTAGACGGTATACCCTCCGATGATATCGAGCATTTCACCCGCCTTGAGATCTTTTTTCGCCATGGAGATGACATCCACCATCGGGCGGTCAGCAGCCACCACACTATCGCGAAAGAAAACGGCACGGGCGACCGAGGACGGCACCTCGAAATAGCAGAGGTGGTACGGGCGATAGAAGCTGTAAAGCGGTCCCTTGCCCAGTTTATAGAGGTCGAAGTGGTGGCGGTGAAATTTTTCCTCCATAGTTCCCAAAACGAACACGCCGGGTCCGGGTTGTGCCTTAACCACATAGTCCACCACACCCCCGAGTTCGCGAAGTTTGTCTATATCATATCGGTCTATATGGCAAAGCTCGTCGACGTGACCCACATGATCACCACCGCGCATACCGCGCATTTCCACCTGCATTCCTGTGGCGTTGGCGGTACAGGCCTGCTCCATGGAAATCTTCGAACCGTCGGCAAAGCTGGTTACCATGTTCACGCTCTGCCCCCATTGCTCGGCAAAGCTTTTCTGGGTGGTCGGGTTGCGATAAAAGTCCTGTAGGCCCTTAATATTTCCGCACACGAGAGGCTCAACACCGATGCCCTTGACGAAACGCCAAAGGTTGAGCTGGACCCCCGGCTGGTCGCCGTCGGCAATGCTGTAGATCGTTCCGGCCTTACGGGCACGTTGCTGAATGACCGAGCCAACGGTTGCATCGAGCTCAACATTCATGGATACAACATCCATCTTGCACTCGGCCGCTTTCTCGGCCAACTGCGCCCCGAATTCCACGGCACCAGTTGCATCAACAAGCACATCGAGGGTTTCGGACTCGCAAAGCATCAGAGCATCCTGAGTAATGGCGCGTTTACCGACGGCTATGGCGTCTTCGAATTCATTCAGACATGTTACCTCGATAACGTCATCTATGCCGGCATCGGCATATGCGCTTTTTGCATTGTCCAGAGTTCGGTTGGAAATTACGACGAGCTCCATGCCTGGCACTGATTGAACCATGAGCCGGGCAATACCACGCGCCATGTCGCCGGCACCCACTAGCCCGACCTTTATCGGATTATCCTGCTCTTCTCGTTTCTTCAGTTCGGTGTCGACAAGTATCATTTTTCTATTCCTTATAGTAGAGACCAGCTTTTATCTTTATCACTAATTTCGGATACCTCGACAGGCCATTCAATGCCCAGTGCCGGATCATTATGACGAATGCCATTCTCACATTGAGGTGTATAGTATTCACCAACCAGATAGTATGCCTGAGTCTCAGGTTTCAGTGTTTGAAATCCGTGGGCAAAGTTCCCCGGCAAATAGACCATGGTCTGATTATCCTCGGTCAGTTCGATGCCGAAATACTGTAAATAGGTCGATGATTCGGGCCGCATATCGACCATCACATCCCACATTGCCCCGCGGATACAACGAACAAACTTAGGTTCAGCTGCGGGATCCGACTGGTAATGCAGTCCGCGGATTGTGCCAGCGCTCATGTTAAAGCAGGTATTTATCTGAGCTACGTTAAAATCGATTCCATGATTCGCAAATTCCTTTTTGCAGAACGCCCTAGCAAAATAGCCTCGGTCATCGCCGATAGGGTCTTCCCGAATGATCCATGCATCCTTCAGAGGTGCCGGTTCAAATTTCATAATCTCTCCAAT
>JABDQT010000229.1 GCA_013042165.1 Kiritimatiellales bacterium
GTATGGCGGTCGTTTCGAACAACCTGACGGCGGTACCATCGGACAAGATGTAGCCATCCAGGAAAATGGTGGCTATCATCAAAGTCAATACTACTTCTCTGGTGTCAACACTGGAAGCTTGGATCCCAGATATACCCCCGTCGCCCGACTCGAAGATGATGCCGGCATCCTGTTCAAACTCGATCCCACGGATGGAATTGGATACGAGAATATCACTCTTTCTTTTGATTGGCTCGTTGAGGGTGCCCAGAATAATCCTGAAAACCCAGGCGACCTGCTCGTGGTCGGTTATTATGTAGGCGATCTTGAAGCAGCCTCTTACAACAGCACCGCATTGGGTGCTTTTGACTCAAATAATGAGAATGATTATTATGCCACTCTCGGACATCAGGGCGTCAAGGATTGGTGGATCGATGACTGGAACGAAATCTTTAGAGATGATGAGCAATATCCAAATGGCTTCCGTAGTGAAACGCTGTTCATCGCTGACGTTATTGATACCGACATCGGCACCGCTGATGAAATCTGGATCGCCTTCTGGCTGGATAACGGCGAACACCAGTATTCCAAAATCGACAACATCGTAGTAGAAGCAACACTGATTCCTGAACCCTCCACCGCTCTGCTGCTCGGCTTTGCCGGCCTGCTGGCGAAGGGCTACAGAGGCTACCGCAAGCGGTTCTTCCTCTAACCTTTCTCATACACGGGATTTTCCTCCATAAACCCCCTGCTTCCACCCAGGGGGTTTCTTTTTGTTCGGACCGCGCAGAACGTTTTGTTCTTTCGGCATTAACCCGCTGCTTCGCAGCTGCCATCTGCCCCTCAAACTTCTCCATCACAACTTTAAATACCCTCTTCTTTATGATTTTTGTTTTTTTATATCGTCATATTTTTTACATTTTTTCTCTTGCTCACGCACGGTGAGCGTGCTATAGATCATGTGTTGATGCAGAAAGAGCAAATTCTCAGTGGTGGAAAGCAGAGAAAACGCTCGAAGGGAGAGAGATGAAAAAGTTACTTATTGCGGTTCTGGCAGCGATTATCCCAATGATGGCAAGTGCAGAGTTATTCGGCTTCTCTGCCATCACCTCAAATGATCCACTGAATCCATCCATCGGCGAAAACCAGCTGTTTATGGACGTGACAGAAACAGGTCTTGGCGAAGTCAGCATCGTGTTTACGAATACCGGTCCAGAACCATCTACAATCGCAGAGATTTATTTCGACGCGCCGGACGTAGAACCTCCACTTAACCTGGCACTCGTTCAGATCATCAATACGCCGGGCGTCAGTTATGTCTATGATGCTAATCCCCAGAACCTGCCGGCGGGAAGAATGTTTCTATTCTGCGCAGACCTAGGAACTGAACCGGAGAACCCTGCGCCCAAAAACGGCATCGACCCATACGAATATCTGGTGTTGGAGATGACCTACACCGACCCCCCGCACAACTTTATCGACCTGTTACAATCAGAAAAGTTGCGGATTGGCCTTCATGTGATCAGCATGGGCACGAGTGAAGATAGCGAAAGCTTTATCAATGTAATCCCTGAACCATCAACGGCCCTGCTGCTCGGCTTTTCAGGGCTGCTGATTAAAGTCCGCAGAGACTATCGCAAAAAGTTTTTCCTCTAATTCTTCACTACCATATTTTTTCTTCCGGAACCTCCTGCCTCAACGCAGGAGGTTTCTTTTTGTCCAACTTAAGCTGAAGATCCTTTGCCGGCACAAATCTTTTCAGGCAAACCGCAGCTGCGATCCATGATCGTGGAACCGACAAAACAGACCATTCAAGCGGAAGCGAGCTCATCCTTCTTCGCTGCTATGGCGTGGCAAGCGGGATCTCACGCACTAATAAGCAGCCACAGTATTGTCTAATATGCTCCCCGCAAAACTGCGCGTCGAGATTTCCGCACGCAGCAGCATAGACAGCCGCTGATATCTACCGCCCGGCACCGTCACTTGCCCTCATTATGATATAATAATACTTTGTATGATGTGTTTTTCTGTATTTTCTTTTGCTTGTTTTGATCTGATCTGTTCTACATGTGTGCTTTCAATTTATCGGGAAGTCCTACCGTGTTCGGACCTGGTAATGAGATAGCGCCTTTCCGGGAGAACCTTATGGATTCGCATTATTCGAAAACTGCCAGAGCCATTTGGCCCACGTTATCCGCCCTGCCTTTTACAATATCTGGTATGGAGAATGCTTTGTACACAGCAGGGTGAAGGGACTTTCCAATCTATTCAATTTAACCTGCCGGGAAAAAATGAAAATCTACATTATAGCTGTTTTGACAGTACTCGCACCATTAATGGCGCAAGCTGAACCGTTCGGCTTCTATGCTATAACGGACAACGCTCCATATAATGCATCCGCCGGTGAAAACCAGCTTTTCATGCTTGTGGATGAGGGCGGAACATTGGGACAGGTCAGTGTATTGTTCACCAATACCGGTCCAACCGCATCAACCCTCAAGAGCATCTACTTCGATACCCTTGATCCGTATGTAAGCCCGGCCATCGACCTACAAATCGAAAGTATTGTTAATGGAACAGGGGTTAATTTTACTGAAGATAAAAAAGTGAAGAATTTTAACGGGGGGAACCCGATCAGGGCTTTTTCTTCCAACCTGTCTCTCGGAAATGATGGATCAAACGCCAACGGCATCGATCCCAACGAATACCTGATACTCAATCTAACCTATAACCAATCGGCCTATGATTTTATGGATATGCTGCAAAGCGGGGATTTGCAAGTGGGGCTTCATGCGGGGGCCTTTCCCAACGGCGGAAGTGAAAAATTTGTAAACTCAACCGAACCTTATGATTCCGTAATTCCTGAGCCTTCTACCGCTTTGCTGCTCGGATTTTCCGGATTATTGGTAAAAGGCTTCAGGAGCTTGCGCCAACGATTCGACCCTTAGTTAGCCCTGCCCCCTATACTGTCGACCACCTCCCTAACACATAGGTCGCTTGCGAATGCTGTCAAACAGGGCAGCAAAAGGTATTCCCTGCCGATTTCTGCCGGCATTTCGTTGGCTTCGCCTTGCGTGCAGCCTGTTTTAGTCTTGGAGCACGATCTCAGCGGTAAAAACGATTTACGACATTATAATATCATAACACTTTGTAGTGTGTGCTTTTCTGAATATAACTTTTGATTTAATTATCCAGCTGTGGCATACCCTCCCGGATTTTCGAATTCAATACATGTTGGCTGGCTCCTGACGGGGCCAGAGCATCAGGAACATTTTTCGAGGGACTTAATGAAATCGCTTAATCCATCTTCTACATTTTTTTTGCTAGGCATACTGCTCTCCATTGCTCACGGGGCTTGTGCAGAAATTGTTTTTTCCGAGACATTCGACAACTATGATCGCATCTTCAACAATCGGCGCAAGGCTGATGAGAAGCACTATGGGTTACCCCGCCAGGGGCCGAAGGGTTCGGATGAGATCTGGTATGGCGGACGCTTTGAGCAACCCGACAACGGAACCATCAATCAGGATCTGGCCGTACAGGAGATCGGCGGCTCCGGCAACTGGAGTCCGGTTGGTCGTTTCGAAGACGAAGCAGGTTTGCTTTTTGACATCGGGACCGGATACCGGGATATCACCCTCTCCTTTGACTGGCGCACTTATTCCGCTGACCCTTGTGATCATCTTGTTGCCGGGTATTATATCGGTGATCTTGGTTTTGATGATGGTCCCAACCGCTTTCGGGACTTCTACGCCGATGATTTTGGCGGAAACCATAATGCGGCCGTAAACTGGTGGGATAGCGAGTGGACCGAACTGGTGCGCGGACGCAACAACTGTTTCATGCATGAATCCTTTACCCTGCCGGACACCGGAAAAAATAAGTTATGGGTCGCGTTCTGGCTCGATGGCGGCGAATGCGATTATGGAAAAATTGACAACATTCTAGTTGAGGCAACCACTGCGCCCGACCTGATTCCGGAACCTGCCACAGCGCTCCTCTTGGGTTTTGCGGGCATACTGGTCTCCGGAATAGAGAGTTGCCGCAAGAGATTCCGCTACTGATCAATCCTGCGATGAGTGCTGCTGGCATACAGGACAAATCGTCGTGCCACGCTGGGCGACGATGATTTTTTCAAGAGCATTTTTGCACCGGCTACAGGGCTGACCGGCGCGGCCGTAGGCCTTGACCTTCACGCGGTACCCGCCAGACTCCCCTTCCACATCACGGTAGTTGGTCTTTCCATCACCCAGCGATGTACCGCGATTCTTCACGCCAATCCTCAACACATGTTTAATGGCCTTGAACAGCACCGCCAACTCATCCTTAGACAGGGAATCCGATCGGCGCTCCGGGTTGAGCTTCGATTCCCACAGGGCCTCATCCACATAAATGTTCCCCAACCCGGCCACGATCGACTGGTCGAGAAGCAGGGGCTTGATCATCCGATGTCGCCGCAGCATCGCTTCACTGAAATAGTTGAGCGTAAATTGTCGCGTCAGCGCATCGGGACCCAGCTTGCCAAGAATCTGCTGCGGATCATCGACCAGCTTCCAGCGCCCGAACTTGCGCGTGTCGCGGTAATACAGCGTCAGCCCATCCGACAGCTGCAATACGACCCGATCATGCGACCCTTTTTCCGTTGAAAAGGAACCGGACATGCGCAGATGGATCATGATCGTCTTCCCTGAGCTGAGATGGAACAGTATCCATTTTCCGGTTCGGGAAATTTGTTCGATGACGGTTTCCCGGAGCTGCCGGGAAAATGCGGCCGCAGACAACGGCTCCACCGTCCGCAGCCAATTAATCTGAACGGACCGGATTTCGCGCCCTTCCACCCCCCGCGCCCGTAACTGCCGCACAATCGTTTCTACCTCTGGAAGCTCCGGCATGTTCTATCCAAAAGGTTTGATGGTTTGCAGCCCGGCAAAGGCCTGCGCGACGATACCTTCGTTATCTTCGAGGAAGAGAAGCTTGATGTTGGGGCCGGCATCGATGGTGAGGTAGACCTCCAGCCCCTCGGCGCGGACGCGCTGCACCTTGTGAATCTGCCCGATCGTTTCGGGTTGGAGATAAATGAGCGG
>JABDQT010000241.1 GCA_013042165.1 Kiritimatiellales bacterium
CCGATACCGGAACTGGCAATCACCCCGTCGCGTTCAAGATCCAGCTGATCCGTCTGCAGATTCGCATTTTCAACGGCCATGACGGACGCCGCCAATCCCCAGATGGCAAATGGATCCATCTTACGGGCTTCCTTGGCATCGACGAATCGGGATATATCGAGGTCGCGGATTTCGCCGCCGATGGTGACGGCATACTGATCGATGTCTTCAACATTCTGCACCCGGTCGATTCCGGACTGGCCGTTTTTAATGCCTTCCCAGAATGTATCGAGTTCGCTCGCAATGGGTGAAACCACACCCAACCCGGTTACCACTACTTTACGTCCGCTCATGATCCGATCCTCGCTGGATAAGAAAGCTGAAATGGCCGGAACACCCTTGCTCGAGCAGTTCCGGCCATGGATAAATCAGCAAACTGGTTTATTCGAAACCTTTTTCCTTCAGGTAGCTGATAACGCCGCCAACGGACGTCAGTTTTTCAGCATCTTCGTCCGGAATTTCAGCACCGAACTCTTCTTCAAAAGCCATAACCAGCTCAACGGTATCGAGCGAGTCTGCACCGAGATCTTCAATGAAAGAAGCTTCCGTCTTCACCTGATCGGCATTCACGCCGAGCTGCTCAACAATGATATCTTTTACTTTATCTTCCAATGCCATGATTATTCTCCTTTTCCTAGTTTTACGCTAACAAACACTACATTACCATGCCGCCGCATGTCGAGAGGACTTGTCCTGTAACATATGCGGAGGCATCACTTGCCAAAAACAGTACAACATTCGCCACATCTTCCGGGTCGCCGAAGCGGCCGAGCGGAATGAGTTCCTTCATTTTATTCTGAATATCCTCATCCAGCTTGTCGGTCATTGCGGAACGGATAAAGCCGGGGGCGATCGCATTGCAGCGGACACCGCGGGAAGCCAGCTCCTTGGCCACCGTCTTGCTGAAGGAAATCACGCCCCCCTTCGAGGCCGCATAGTTCGCCTGCCCGGCGTTCCCCATCAATCCAATGACAGACGCAATATTCACAATGGTTCCGGAGCGCTGCTTCATCATGCCGCGCATGGCCGCCTTCGTGCACAGAAAGACGCCTTTCAGGTTGACGTTCAGCACGGCATCCCAGTCCGCTTCACTCATGCGCATCAGCAGGCCGTCCTTGGTGATGCCGGCGTTGTTGACGAGCACATCAATCTTTCCAAAATCCTTTTCAATGGCCTTCACACCGGCCGTCACGCTTTCGCCCTCTGCCACATTGACGCCATAGCATTCGGCACGGCGACCCAGCGCCTTTACTTTTCCGGCGGTCTCTTCAAGCCATTCGGCATTGAGATCGCACAGGGCGACATCCGCACCAGCTTCGGCCATTTTAACGGCAATGGCCTGTCCCAGTCCGCGGGCGGCACCGGTCACCATGGCTACTTTGTCATTCAATTCAAACATGTACTTCCCCTATTGATTTTCCAAATCAGACAGTTGCGCGATGTTACGAACTGCCACACTCTTGTCAATACGCTTTATAAGACCCGCCAAAACCTTGCCGGGACCGCACTCAACGATCTCCTCCACCCCGTCGGCCGCCAGCTTCTGGACCGAGGCCACCCACTGAACCGACGACGTAATCTGTTTCACCATATTGCCTTTGATTCCAGCCGGATCGTGCACATCGGCGGTTACATTCGAAAGCACGGGAACCTCCGGTTCGCCCAGCTCGATATCTGCAAGAAAAGCTTCCATCTTTTCGGCGGCGGGCTGCATCAGCGGGGAATGGAACGCCCCGGCCACCGGCAGGCGAACGGCCCGCCTTGCGCCGGCTTCCTTCACCAGCACCTCGGCCCGGTCGATCGACTCGGCCGTGCCGGACAGCACGGTTTGGCCCAGTGAATTAAAGTTGGCCACATGGCATCCGGCCTGCGCGGAAATGTCGACCAGCACTGCTTCGTCGACATTCATGACGGCCAGCATGGCCCCCGGATTTTCGATACAGGCGGCCTGCATGAATTCGCCGCGTGCCTTGAGAATCTTGATCGTATCGTCGAATCCGACGACACCCGCAACATACAGGGCCGTCCATTCGCCGAGGCTGTGCCCGGCCAGCACCTCGTATTCGAGCTCCGGCTGCTTCAGCTCCAGGGCCTTGAACGCGGCCGCGCTGGCCACAAAGATCCCGAGCTGCGCATGGTTCGATTTGTTCAGCTCTTCCTGCGGCCCTTCAAAACAGATGGTTTCGAGGTCGTAGCCGAGCATTTCGTTGGCGCGGTCAAACAGGGCCTTGCACTCCGGAATTGCTGCCGCGAGATCCTTGCCCATGCCCACTGTCTGAGATCCCTGTCCGGGAAAAACAATTGCTCTCTTCATCATTTACCCCACTCCAAAACATTTGCTCCCCATGTGAAGCCGCCGCCAAATACGGTCAGGACCACGAGGTCGCCCTTGGTGATGGTGCCATCCTTCACGGCTTCGTCCAGCGCAATGGCCAGGGCGGCCGAGGAGGTATTGGCATATTTCTCCACGTTGCAGTACATGCGATCGGCCACGCCGAGACGCTTCGAAATGGCGTCGATGATACGAACATTGGCCTGATGCGGAATGAAGCAGTTGACGTCATCAGCGGAGATGCCGTTCTTTTCGAGTGCCTCGAGAACCGCATCACCCATGCGCACCACGGCATGCTTGAACACGTCGCGGCCCTCCATTTTCAAATACTGCTGCTTTTGGTCAAGCATCTCATGCGTCATCGGATTGCGGCTTCCGCCTCCCGGCGTCCAAAGCAGATCCGCCAGTGATCCGTCGGATCCCATCACGGCATCCATAATACCGCGCCCTTCCCCGCCGGCCCGCAGCACGGCCGCACCGGCGCCGTCGCCGAACAGAATGCAGGTGCCACGATCTTCCCAGTCAATGAAGGTGCTCATCTTTTCCGAGCCGATCACCAGTGCGGTTTCGATGGCTCCGCTGGCAATCTGGTTCTTGGCGGCATCCAGTGCATAAAGGAAGCCGGAGCAGGCGGCACCGAGGTCGTAGCAGAAGGCGTTCTTTGCGCCGATTTTATCCTGTACGAAGCAGGCCGTGCTTGGAAAAAACATATCGGGCGAAAGCGTGGCGACAATAATGAGGTCTATCTCTTCGGCGCCGATGCCGGCATCCGCCAGGGCTTTCTTCGCGGCTTCCACGCCCAGATCCGAAGCAGCCTGATCATCAGCGGCAATATGGCGTTCGCGCATGCCGGTACGGGAGTAGATCCATTCGTCGGAGGTTTCGACAACATGTTCAAGATCCTGGTTCGTCAGCACCTTTTCAGGCACATACGACCCCGTCCCAATGATTGAAACTGTACGTATCGGTTGCATGCAGGCGTTCCGTGAAAATACTAGGTTTCGGTGTTTATACTCTGAAGTTCAGCTTCAATCAAATGGTTAACATCGTGATCAATTGCTTCGGCAGCCACGCGGATTCCGTTGAAGGTGGCGAAGGCATTGGACGATCCGTGCCCGATGATCACCACCCCGTTTGCGCCCAGTAGCGGAGCGCCTCCATAGCTGGCCGGATCGGCATGGGCACGCATTTCCTTGAATACGCCGCGGGCGAAGAGATAGCCGAGTACGCGGATAATGTTCTGTTTGAACATGGTCTTGAGCCAGCCGGAAATCATGCCGGCCACCGCTTCACTCGTTTTCAGCACCACGTTGCCGACAAAACCGTCGCATACCGCCACGCTGACCTTGCCGCCGTAGAGATCGCGGCTTTCCACATTGCCCGTAAAGTTGAGATGCGTTTTCTCAAGCAGACTGAAGGTCTTTTTGGTGGTTTCGTTGCCCTTGGCCGCTTCTTCGCCAATGCTCAAAAGGCCGACAGAGGGGTTTTCAACACCGAGGATTTCGCGCGAATAGATGCTGCCCATCACGGCATACTGCTGAATCATTTCCGGCGTACTGTCGGGATTCGCCCCGGCATCCAGCAACACAAACGGCTTGTTGGGCGTGGGCATCACCGTTGCGATTGCAGGGCGATCGACGCCCTTGAGCGTCCGCAACTTCAGCGTTGCGGCGGCGACGGCGGCACCGGTATTACCGGCGGAAAAAATGGCGTCTGCCTTGCCGTCTTTGACCAGCTCGATGGAACGCGCAATGGAAGAATCCTTCTTGCGCCGAACGGCAACGGCCGGGGAATCGCCCATTTCGACGACCTCCGAGGCATGCACGATTTCAATGCAGGCGGGAACCGTTCCCTTGTACCTGGCAAGCTCGGCCCGGATGGCGGATTCATTGCCCACGAGGAACAGCTTTTCGAGCCCCTGAATTTTTTCAGCGGCCTGAAGGGTTCCGGCAACGATTTCCGCAGGAGCAAAATCGCCCCCCATCGCATCTATAGAGATACGCATGAGGTCTACTCTTCAGTAGCGACGGAGAGTACCTGGCGACCGTTATAGTATCCGCAGCTCTTGCACGCATGGTGCGGCTGTGCGGGCGCTCCGCATTGGGAGCAGGAAGAAGCGCGCGCAATCGGCTTCTTGGTATTCTGAGCCTTGCGGCTTGCGGACTTGCTCTTAGAAGTTTTTCTCTTTGGAACTGCCATCGCAATCCTCCTTGATCTATAAATTCAAACCATCCAGCGCCGACCAGGCGCTCGGACCTTCTTCTCTCCTGCAGGTGCACGATCCCTTGTTCAGGTCGATCCCGCACTGGGGACATCTCCCCTTGCACCCATCGCTGCAAAGCGCGAAACCCGGTACCTGCAATAAAATTTCCTCCCGCAAATCTTCCGTGATATCCACCGAGTCGGTGCCTTCAGGTGCGGAATAAACGCGTAGAAAATCGGAAACCCCTACTGTTGTCGAGAAAAATTCCGAACATCTTGAACACTGCAGATCCATCGGAACCGCCAGGGTCCCCCGCACCACCAGTTCGTCCGAAACCTGCTCGGCATGCAGTTCGTAATGTACTGCTCCGGGATTGCGGATAAACGACTCGTTCTCTACCTGCATAATCGAGCCGGGATCGTCGCCCTCATAGCGCGAGCCCTCCTCCGGAATTCTGGCCACCCATATTATCATTTTCTGCTCCTGCGTATCGTCCAATGTGTATTGCGTATCTTGGTTGCCTATTTTCAAGTTTCAAGTTTGTTTCACTTTCAGTTTACCCTGCCGGACTTCGCTTCGCGCAAGCCTCGCTCCCGGCAGTCGCTTCAGGCTTCAGATATCGGCGCTACTCATTCTGGCACTAAATCATTTTGCCTAGATCTCCCCTAATAATGTAATTTTCCAGCATATGGCAAGAGATCCGGCAGTTCATGAAGAAGCGGAAGCCTATGGCATCGATATTTCCCTCATCCGCGCCAATCTACGGCTGACACCGACAGAACGCCTGCGCCGACACGATAAAGCCCTTAATATGCAGAAGAAGCTTCGCGTTGCAATGGAGAAAAAGCGTGGATGACCTGACCGGCATCATCGGTCGCCTCATCAGGGCCGAAGTTGACTTTGTTCTAGTGGGGGGCCTCGCGGCAGTCACACATGGCAGTTCCATGACCACGCAAGATATCGATATCTGCTGCGACTTTTCACCTGAAAATCTGCTCCGCATTCAATCCGCACTTGAAAATCTAAATCCCGTCCATCGGATGACCACGAATCATCTCCCGCTCGAACTCACAGAAATAAACTGCCGGTCATTGAAAAATCTTTATCTCGACACCGATTGGGGCCCTATCGATTGCCTGGGGGAAGTGCTTGGACTAGGGAACTATGATGAAGTTAAACTAGCCAGTGAAACCATCGAACTCGATGGAATAGAATGCCTCATCCTACGGATTGGGGCCCTCATCACTGCAAAAAAGGCCATGGGACGCCCCAAAGACATCGAAACCATCAAACAGCTCGAGGCGATCCAGAAGGAAGAGAGATAATCCCGAGCCCATCGGAATCATTCTGGCACTAAATCATTTTGCCTATGTTCCCGCTGCCCGCTACGTTCATGGCATGCAATTTTCCGATCTCAATCTGAGCGAATCCATTCTGCGTGCCGTGAACGACGCCGGATTCAGTAAACCGACCCCGATCCAGGCCGAGGCGATTCCGGCCATCCAGACCGGGCGCGACCTGATCGGGTGCGCCCGCACCGGAACCGGCAAGACCGCCGCCTTTGCGCTTCCGCTGATCCAGCGGCTGGGGGAGTCGTGGACGGCCGCACGCGAAATCCGCGTCCGGGCGCTGGTACTCTCGCCCACCCGCGAGCTGGCCATTCAGCTGCATAAAAACCTCAAGGCCTTTGCCAAATACACCGAGCTGACCACCCTGCTGGTGCACGGCGGCACCGAATATGAAAACCAGATCCTGGCCCTGCGCGAAGGCGTCGATATCCTCGTCGCCACACCCGGCCGCATGCTCGACCTGATTGATCGCAAAGCCCTTAAACTCGACCAGATCGAGGTTTTTGTGGTCGATGAGGCCGATCGGATGCTCGACCTCGGCTTTGCACCCGATATCCGTAAAATCGCCCCGATGCTGCCCCAAACCCGGCAGGCGCTCTTCTTTTCCGCCACCATGCCCAAGGAGGCATTGCAACTCGCCGGCGGAATCCTGCACAAACCTATGCATGTTTCGAGCGACCCCGTCTCGGCCGCCGCCGAAAATATCACCAAATCGCTCTATTTTGTCGAAAAAAACAATAAATTTGCCCTGTTGGAGTGGCTGTTGATAAAACTCGACTATGAACGGGTGCTCGTCTTCTGCCGTACCCGCCGCGGGGCCGACCGCCTGACCGAGCGGATGCAGAAAGCCGGCCTGCCGGTCGAGGTACTGCACGGCGAAAAGGCGCAGACCCACCGGCAGGATATCCTCGAAGCCTTCCGCACCGGAGCAACCCCCGTTCTGATCGCCACCGACCTCGCTGCCCGCGGAATCGACATCGAAAACATCTCGCATATCATCAATTTTGACCTTCCCAACGAACCCGAAACCTTCGTCCACCGCATCGGCCGCACCGCCCGTGCCGGCGCCTCCGGCACCGCCTTGAGCTTCTGCGATCCGACCGAAAAGAGCTATTTGCGCACCATCCTCACCCACCTCGGCGAAGAGCTCGAAATCGAAGAAAACCACCCGTTTCACAGCGAACAGATCAAAAATTATTCCGGCAACGTGAAGTCCAAACATACTCCGGACCAGCAAAAGCATACCCGCAGCAAGATCCGCGAGCAGAACTCCTGGCGCCTGGC
>JABDQT010000242.1 GCA_013042165.1 Kiritimatiellales bacterium
CGTCAGCCGCGTGAGGATAATAAAAAACAAACTGGATATCATCGAGACGCCCAAGCCGGAGCCAGTGGTGATCCCCGAGCCCGAGCCGGAACCCGAGCCGGAGCCGGAGCCCGAACCGGTTGTTGAAGTTGTTCCGGAACCGGAAGAGGAGCCGAAGCCCCTTATGCTGGTGCTGGACGAGAGCATGCCACAGGGAAAAACAGACCGCATCCCCGGGGTGCTGCGCCGCGCGAATCCGGGCCTCTACAAGCTGGTGCTGATCGGCCCCGATTTTGAAGAACCGATCTGTCTGGTGCGCGGACGGGAGAGCCAGCTGGAAAAACTGCTGAATCGTTCGCTCCTGATCGAGGGCAAGGTCTATCGCGTTAAGGACATCGACCTGCCGGTCATTCAGCCGGAAAAAATCCACCTCGATCCCATCATTGCGGAATAGTGGTCGTGCCGTGATGAAACGGTTTTTCGACATGCTCTATCCGCGATCCTGCATCGGTTGCGGAACATCCGCGCCGGAGACCTTCCGGTATATCTGCTGGGATTGCTGGTCGGGTGCCATGCGCGTCGAGCCTCCGTTCTGTGATCTGTGCGGCGACCCCGTTGCCGGATCGGTTGACCACGACTTTATCTGCTACGCCTGCTCGGCTGAAAAGCCGGCCTTCGACGGTGCGCGCTCGGCGGCGCGCTATGACGGGGTGGTGGGCGAAGCCCTGCGGCAACTGAAATACGAGAAGGCCTTGTGGCTGGCGACCGACATGGCCGAGCTGTTGCATACCTGCATGCTGGCCGAATATCCGGAAAAGACGTTTGACCTGGTTGTGCCGGTCCCGCTTTTCCGTGTGCGCCGCCGGGAGCGCGGCTATAACCAGTCGGCGGTGCTGGCCCGCGAGCTGGGCAAGCGCATGCCGTGTCGAACCGTGCCAAACCTGCTCCGCCGAATCAGGCCCACCGCCACGCAAACAAATTTGACAGCCCCTCAGCGGCTTAGTAACGTACAAGGCGCATTTCGATCAGGACCGCGAAGGCGGCTGGCCGGGCAGCGGATTCTGCTGGTCGATGATGTGATGACTACGGGTGCAACGGTGAATGTTTGCGCGAAGGCCCTGAAAAAGGGTGGGGCGTTATCGGTTCATGTGCTGACGGTGGCGCGCGGCTAACAAAAGGATACGAAATGGCTTTGTTCGGAAGTAGCAAGAAAAACTATTCCAACATCACGGTAAAGAAGCGCGATGTGCCCAATGGCCTCTGGATGAAATGTCCCTCTTGCGGAGAGATCATCTACAAGGAGGAGGTCGAGCAGAACATGGAGGTCTGCACCAAGTGCGATCACCACTTCACCCTTCCACGCAAGGCGCGCATCGAACTGCTCTCCGATGAAGGCACTTTTGAAGAGTGGGCGGGCGATATCAAATCGGTCGATACCCTCGGCTTCACCGGGCAGCAATCCTACATCGACAAGCTCAAGGCCAACCAGAACAAGTCCGGCTGGGACGACGCCATCACGGTGGGCGGCTGCAAGCTCGGTGGACGGGATATCGGACTGGGCGTGATGGACTTTTCGTTTCTGGGCGCCAGCATGGGCAGTGTGGTCGGCGAACGGGTTACCTACCTCATCGAACGCTGCACGAAGGAAGGCCGTCCGGTACTGCTCTCCTGCGCCTCCGGCGGTGCACGCATGTATGAGGGCCTGCTCAGCCTGATGCAGATGGCCAAGACCAGTGCCGCGCTCGCACGCCATGCCGAAGCCGGTCTGGCCTATATTCCGATTCTGACGCACCCGACCATGGCCGGCGTAATGGCCAGTTTTGCCACGCTGGGGGATGTGATTGTGGCCGAGCCCGAAGCCCTCATCGGCTTTGCCGGACCGCGCGTTATCAAGGAGACCACGCAGCAGGATCTGCCGGAAGGGTTCCAGCGTTCGGAATTCCTGCAGGACCACGGGCTGATCGATATGGTGGTGCCGCGCAAGGAGCTGCGCGACCGCATGATCCTGGTGCTTGAATATCTCTGCGACAAGTAATGAACGATGCCGCCAAAGCCCTGTTCGCTCGCACGACTCAGGGCATCAAGCCCGGCCTGGAAGTCATCACCGCGCTGCTCGCGGCCCTGGATAATCCGTATCGGCAATTCGGCGTGATTCATGTGGCCGGCACCAATGGCAAAGGTTCCGTCTGTGCGATGCTCG
>JABDQT010000244.1 GCA_013042165.1 Kiritimatiellales bacterium
ACCTCGCGGTGACGGAGGGATACCATCGAGGATGAACTTGCCGAGTGTGCGGTTATCGAGCGCCATTTCGCGTTCACCCTGCAGCACGTGAATTTCAACTGACGTCTGATTATCACCTGCTGTCGAAAAGACTTCCGATTTCTGTGTCGGAATCGTAGTATTTTTATCAATAAGCTTTGTTGCCACGCCGCCGAGGGTTTCGATGCCGAGAGAAAGCGGTGTGACGTCGAGCAGCAGAACGTCCTTGACGTCACCGGCTAGTACCCCACCCTGAATAGCGGCACCGACAGCTACCACTTCATCGGGATTGACGCCTTTGTGCGGCTCTTTACCGAAAAGCTCTGTCACTATCTCATGCACTTTCGGCATACGTGTGGAACCGCCGACCAGGACAACTTCATCGATATCGCTGGCGGTCATGCCGGCATCCTTCAATGCCGTTTTGCACGGCTGCAGCGTGCGCTGGAACAGGTCGTCACTGAGCTGCTCGAATTTGGCACGTGTCAGTGTCAGATTCAGGTGCTTGGGACCTGATTCCGTCGCCGTAATAAAAGGCAGGTTAACATCGGTCTGTGCTACACTCGACAACTCACACTTGGCCTTTTCGGCGGCTTCCTTCAGGCGCTGCAGCACCATCGGATCGGATGAGAGATCGATGCCTTGTTCGGTTTTGAAACCGGCAACGAGCCAGTCGATGATCTTTTGGTCAAAATCATCTCCGCCAAGATGACCATCACCATTCGTGGCTGCCACTTCGAATACACCGTCGCCGATATCCAGAATGGAAATATCGAAAGTACCGCCACCCAGGTCGTAGACCGCAATCTTCTCTTCCGACTTTTTATCGAGGCCGTAAGCCAGCGACGCCGCGGTCGGCTCGTTAATGATGCGTAACACCTCAAGACCGGCAATCTTGCCTGCATCCTTGGTGGCCTGCCGCTGGGAATCGTTGAAGTAGGCCGGGACCGTAATCACCGCCTGCGAAACCGTTTCACCGAGGTAGGCTTCCGCATCGGCCTTCATCTTCTGAAGAATCATGGCCGAGATTTCCGGCGGCGAATACACCTTGTCGTCGATCTGGACATGCGCATCGCCGTTCTTGGCCTTTACCACTTTGTATGGCACAAGATCGATCTCATGCTCCACTTCCTCGAACTTGCGGCCCATGAAACGTTTGATCGAAAAGACGGTGTGCTGCGGGTTCGTAACCGCCTGGCGCTTCGCCGCGGTTCCCACGAGCCGCTCGCCGCCCTTGGTGAATGCCACGATCGATGGCGTGGTACGTCCACCCTCTGCATTCGGGATGACCGTCGGCTCGCCGCCTTCCATCACGGCCATGCACGAGTTCGTCGTACCGAGGTCGATACCCAACACTTTAGATCCTGCTGTACTCATAAGTAGTCTCCTTTAATAAATTGGTAATGATGTCATTTGTGACGACTGCCCTAGAGCACCGAGTATGCCAGCGGAAATATTGCGTACTACGCATTCCGTAATATTCTCTGAACAAACCACTTAAAATTTATAAGCTCAAAATTTTACAGGGAACGCGCGAACTGGAATCTGCGCCATATGGCGCACATATAATGCATAGCGTGGCACACCTGCGCCATTGTGACTCAATGCTATCGAGTACATCAGAAAACCTTCGTGTTCTTCGCGCCTTCGTGGTAAGTACCAATCCTTAACGGAGTTTTTGATGGGCCAGGAAAACAAAGTAACGATTGAATACTGTTCAAAGTGCAAGTTTATGATGCGCTCGGCGTGGATTGCGCAGGAACTGCTGCAAACGTTCGATGGCGACCTCGACGAAGCGGCACTGCGGCCGAGTCTTGCTCCAGGCATCTGGCAGATCTTTGCCAATGGACAGCTCGTGTGGGACCGCAAGACGGAGCGCGGCCTGCCGGAGCTGAAGGATCTGAAGCGCCGGGTCCGAGACATTATCGCACCGGAGAAAGATCTCGGCCACGCCGAAACTGTTGAACCTGAACCGAAGAGCAAGCCACAGATGAACACGGAAAAAAACTGATCTTTGCACATTCGTGTTAATCCGTGTTTGCTGATGGCGAATAGAACGTTATGAACATACAAATACCAGTTATGCTTGGAATCCTGTGCGTTGCGCTGGCGGGTCACTATGTGAGCCAGAAGATCCTGCTGAAAAAAGGCTGGGAGGCGGCAGATCCCAAGCCCTTCATCAACCGGTTGATGATCAATGGTGCCATTTTGATCATCATCGCTATTGCCGCCTTGCTGATTGCCCGGAAGCCCTACGGCATGTTCGGCATCCTGCTCTTTATCGAAGGTGCGGTATGCGTCACGTTCGGCAGAAAACTCTCCCGCAAGGGGAAATAAATACCAAGACATACAGGCCCTAAAGCAAGGGAAGCCTGATGACCTTAGCGCCTTGGTGTTTAAATTAACGCATCCATGACGGCACATAGGTCGTCGTGGATGACGAGCTGGGCGTCGCGGTCAAGCGGCGTGGGATCGCGGTTGATGATGGCCAGCTTGGCGTTCCGCGGCCGATAATCCGGCAGGCTGGCGGCGGGATAGACGACCAGCGAGGTACCAAGTACCAGCACCAGATCCGCATCGCACATGGCCTGAACCGACTGCTGCCAATCATACTCCGGCAGCATTTCACCAAAGAAGGTAATGTTGGGTTTATAGACTCCCCCACAATTGCATTCCGGTATACCACCGCTTTCAACGACGGGAAAAAGCGCCTCCGTTTCCACCTGCCCTCCGCATGACTGACATGTGCTGCGGATATGATTTCCATGCACGCAATAGACCGGCGAAGAGCCCGCCCGCTGATGGTAGTCATCCACATTCTGGGTGACCACTGTAACATGCTTCCATCCGGCCAATGCCCGATGGGCGGCATTGGGTTGGGCATCGCGAACCTGGGGATAAAAGTCGCGCGCAAAGTTGTAGAAGATGGAAGGATCGCGCCGAAAGGCATCGAGGTCGAATACATTGACATTGTGTTCGTCGGAATAGATCCCGCTGGCAGACCTGAAATCAGGAATTCCCGAGGCCGTCGAAATTCCGGCACCCGTCAGTGCCACGATCGTCCGCGCTGACTTGATCCAATCCGCAAGCTGTTCGATTGCTGAATTCATTCAAACCACGGAATACACTGATGATTAGGAATGAACAATGACTAATCTTACGGGAAGAACAATAGAGAAGAAAAAGTTCCGTGTAATCCGTGTGCTCCGTGGTTAGATTTCTTCTCATGCAAAGTGATTTCACATTTAAACCGATTGGGTTCATCCGTTCGTGCTACGGCGAAAAGTTCGGCATCCCGCGCCAGCCGGGATTGGTTCGCAGCGCGACGGCGACGCTGTCACTTCAGCCGCCCTACAACGTGGCTGAAGCCTTGCGTGGCTTGGAGGACTTTTCCCATGCATGGATCATCTTCGTCTTCCACCAATCGACCAGCGAGGAATGGAAGGCGACCGTCCGACCGCCGAGGCTGGGCGGCAATGAACGCGTCGGTGTATTTGCTTCGCGCTCCAACTTCCGTCCCAATCCGATCGGGTTATCGGTGGTTGAGTTGTTAAGCATAGAGGGGACGATGATCCGACTCGGCGGGGGCGATTTTCTCGACGGCACCCCGGTGCTGGACATCAAGCCCTACATCCCCTACTCCGACAGCCGGCCGGATGCCAAAGGCGCATTTGCGCATTCAGCACCCTCGCCATCGAATACCGTAACTTTCGCCCCGCACGTTGAATCCCGCATTCTGGAGCTTGAAACAGCAGAACGCCCCAACCTCAAACAATTGATTGCCGATATGCTTTCATTCAATCCACGTCCAGCCTATCAGTCCGATGATCCGGATCGCATCTTCGGCACCCGTATTTTTGATCTGGAGGTTCGCTGGAAACAGGAGGATAACAACGTGTGTATCGTGGAAATCGCGCCGAGCGCATCATAAAAAAAGGCGTCACTCAACGGGACGCCTTTTCATCGAAAACAGACTGCCCATTATTTGGCGTCAGCGATGATCTTCTTGATGTGTTCCACATAGGCCTTGGGGCCGCCAGCCTGATAGCCGGTTTTTCCAACGGTTTTTCCATCAGGACCAAGAATAAACACGGTTGGAAACCCGCGCACGTTGAACTCCTTGGAAAGGCTTTCGTTCTGCTTCTGCAGTGCTTTGCTCTGTCCGGATTTGTCGCGCGGAAAATCAGCCAGCATGAGAACCAGCTTTTCCTTCGCGTAGTCCTTGAAGTCCTGCTTCTGAAAAACTTCCTTGTCGAGCTTGATGCACCAGCCACACCAATCGGAGCCGCTGAAATCAATTAAGATGTGTTTGTTCTCCGCTTTGGCTTTGGCCTTCGCTTTATCGAAATCCGTTTCCCACCCCTCAGCCGCGAACACTCCGCCGGCCAGAACCGCCGTCATCAACAATACCATCCACTTCTTCATAACGTTATACTCCTTTGGATTATTAAGTCCCCAAACACGTCACGTATTCATTGAGACAGACTACCTCTGATAATGTTCATAAACGACAAAAAAAGCCGCCCTGCCCCGAAGCATCGGGGTAAAAAGGACGGCTTGTTTGGCGCAACGATATTGCCTGAATCAGTTGACGCCAATCGCATTGAGGTCATCGAACGCCTGCTTGAGACGCGCGACCATGCTTTCCTGGCCCTTGCGAAGCCAGACGCGCGGATCGTAATATTTTTTATTGGGCTTGTCTTCGCCTTCGGGGTTGCCGAGCTGGCTTTGGAGGTAGCCTTCGTTGGCCTTGTAGAAGTCGAGAATGCCCTTCCACGTGGCCCACTGCGTGTCGGTATCAATGTTCATCTTGATCACGCCGTAGGAGATGGACTCTTCGATCTCCTCCGGAGAGGAACCGGAGCCCCCGTGGAAGACAAAGTTGAGCGGTTGCGGACCGGTGCCGAACTTTTCAGCAACATAGGCCTGTGAATCGCGCAGGATGGTCGGGGTCAGCTTAACGTTGCCCGGCTTGTAGACTCCATGCACATTGCCGAAGGAAGCGGCTACCGTAAAGTTGGGGCTGATGGCTGACAGCTTTTCGTAGGCATAGGCCACATCCTCGGGCTGCGTGTACAGCAGCGAATGATCCATATCGGTATTGTCGACACCGTCTTCTTCGCCGCCGGTGCAGCCGAGTTCGATTTCCAGCGTCATGCCGATCTTGCTCATGCGCTCGAGATACTTGCCTGAAATCTCGATGTTTTCCTCGAGAGTCTCTTCGGAGAGGTCGAGCATGTGGGAAGAAAAGAGCGGGCGGCCCTGTTCTTTAAACATTTTTTCTCCGGCTTCGAGCAGTCCGTCGATCCACGGCAACAGCTTTTTAGCGGCATGGTCGGTGTGGAGAATAACCGGAACGCCATAGGCTTCGGCCATCATGTGCACATGCTGTGCCCCGGAAATACTGCCCACAACGGCTCCGTCCTTCAGACCTTTTCCGGCGGTGAAAGCACCACCTCCATTGGAAAACTGAATGATGACAGGCGAGTTGACCGCCGCGGCGGCCTCGAGCACGGCGTTGATGGAGTCGGTACCCACAACGTTGACTGCGGGCAGTGCAAACTTGTTTTCTTTGGCGATCCGGAAAACCTTGGCAACGTCGTCACCAAAGAGAACTCCGGGCTTAACGGCATCAAGAACCTTAGCTGACATAATATCTCCTGATTTTTGGGGTGGATTATTTTTAAGCCATCGTATTGGCAAAACTCGTTGAACTATAGCAGTAAACGTAACCCGGTCAATCCCGAGGGGACGGATAAGTGCGGGGATGAACGGGAGATGGGGTGACTCGGAGGAAAGATGATGAGAACAGGTGGCGAATCGTGAATATTCTACACCCCGGTCTCCCCATTCGCTGCCGCCTGAGGCGGCTACTGCGGGGGGAAATCGAAGTGGGTTTCGAAGAGTTCGACCAGCTTTCTGCCGAATTCGTCCTCGTCAGGCCCGGTCACCTGAATAGCGACTTCAGCCCCTTTCTCGAGTCCGAGCATGATACATTCGAGGGCGGAGGTAAGATTGCAAGAGCCGCTCGGGGCCTGAACCAGAATGTCGCCGGCATAGGCGGAGCCCTCCCTAACCAGAATGGCAGAAGGCCGACAGTGAATGCCGGCCTCGTTTTGAATAACTGCTTTTGCCTCAAACATTACATCTCTTCACAAGCCTCTTCGGCTTCTTCAAAC
>JABDQT010000029.1 GCA_013042165.1 Kiritimatiellales bacterium
GCCTGACAGGTCACACACCAGTCGGCCGTGAAATCAACAAAGAAGGGTTTTCCGGAGGCTTTCAGCTCGTCGACGAGCTCGGCGGAATAGGCCTGCCAGCTCGACTCCGGCGTTTTCGAGAGCGCCAAGCTCACTCCGCCGACGAGGAGACCCGCCGCAAGTACCTTGGCAACGATCCGCACCCGCAGCATCCGCGTCAGGTTGCCCCAGCGGCCATAAATCCAGGCGGCCACGCCAACCAGCAGCATGCCGGTGAGCATGCGGCCAAGGCCGTCCTTTCCACGCAGTCCGGTCAGCACCCATACCAGCCACATGGCAAACGCCATCAGCAGGAAGCCGAGAAACTGCTTGAGTGACTCCATCCAAGGGCCCGGGCGCGGAACAACCCGCAGCCACCCCGGAAATCGGGAAAGCAGCAGATAGGGCGTTGCCATACCTACGCCCAGTGCCGTGAAGATCAGCATGGCTACCGCGGCCGGCTGGGTCAGCGCCACCCCGACCGCAACGCCCATGAAAGGTCCGGTGCACGGCGTGGCGACCAGTGTGGCCAATACTCCGCTGAGGAAGGTGTTGATCCCTTCTGAGCGGCCCTTGAGGTTTCCGCCGACGCCCATTAAAGAGGTTCCCATTTCAAAGACGCCGAACATATTCATGGCCAGCAGCATGAACAGCATGCTCATGGCAATCACGACAATCGGCTCCTTGAGCTGGAAGCCCCAGCCCGTGGCCGGCACCAGCGCCTTGACCGCCAGCAGCACACCCGCCACCCCCCAGAAAGAGACGACCACGCCGGCGGCAAACAATACGCCATGCCGCCAGACCTTGGCGGAATCTTCGCCCGCCAGATTCACGAATCCGAGAATCTTGAGCGAAATGACTGGAAAGACGCAGGGCATCAGATTGAGAATGATACCGCCGAGAAATGCCGCCAGCAGCGCGTAGGCCACGGATGGGGGCCCTTCCGGCGATACCGTGCCGGAAGCCTCTGCCGGCGCTATCGATGCCGAAACCCGCGCCGCCCGGTTTTCTCCATCTGCGATCCAGGATGATTTGGCCACCAGAATCCCGTTCAGACGCGCCGGAAGCGGTGGGTGCCCCGGGCTCAGGCGCATGCGAAGGTGGTAGCCTTCGGCGGTGGACAAAAGCTCCATCGGCACCGAGAGATCGACCAGCCCTTCGACTTCCGGGAAAAAATATTCCAGCTCAGGTCTGGGCGTGTTATTGGCGATCGACTGCAGCTCAATTACCAGATCATTGCCTTCGATTCGGCTGACGGCTTCCCAGGACGGCTGAACAGGCCGGACATGCTCCCGCTCCAAAGAGGGATTCACGGCCCCGACCAAAGCCGCCACCGGGATTTCAATGAACAGATTGCCACCGCCGGGAATACATTCTTCGTCGCACTCCAGCCAGGAAAGTTCGCCGCCGAGACGCACGGTTGAGCCAGGCCGCAACGTAGCGGGCGGGTGGAGAGTCACCAGATGCATGGTGGTGTTCTCGTAGCCGAACGTGACCAGTCCCTGGCTTTTGATCCTATGCGGTACGGCATACTCGATCGGCTCGGCCGTCATGCCATCCGGCAGCGACCAGTCAATTTCAGTGGCCATACCAAAATCGCCCGGATTCTTCCAGTAGGTATGCCAGCCCGGAGCATGCGTCAACCGAAGACCCAGCCGGAAGGGCTCGCCGGGTTGGATTGCCGCGCTTTCGGGCACCCACTCCGCCTCAACATGTTTGGATCTGAGCGAATCCGCGGAGGCGCTATAAGCCACCGCCATAAGTGCACACCCCATCAAAATAAGATGGGATTTCAGGCAGGCTTTACGAGCGGACTGAAAAAAGGCGCTTTTAAATAGTATCATTTGAGTGCTGTTTATTGGGTCTCATGCTTCAAGTCAAGCTCATCCGGTGCATCTTAATAACCTCCGGAGCCGCACCACGGGAGGGCAATGCGATGCCGCCCTCTCCTTTCCGGTAGTGTCGAGCGTACCGCTCCGGCCAGACCGGGCGCCTTGGCTTTCACCAAGTCCTCTGCGAGACGCAGGAGCGCGCGCCCATGCTTTCCGGCAAATTTTATCGGGAAATTATTAAGAGCAGCGGAATCGTCTGATGCATATGAAACACCCCCGCCTACTTTTTATTTTCCCCCTCACCTGCAGGTCTATTGGGAAATAATTTTGCATTTCTCCCGATTCCGGCATAGTTGCTCTCAGGCATAGAACACCATCGTGGAAGGAGCTCCATATGAACCCGATCGAAATCGAGCAGGCGCCGTCCAAAGAACGTCTGGAGGAGCTGGGCGTCTTCGGCTGGTCCATTTGGGAGAAGGAGGAATCCGAATTTCCCTGGCACTATGACGCGCAGGAAACCTGCTATCTGCTGGAGGGCGAAGTGACGGTAACCCCGGATGGCGGCGAATCCGTTTCCTTCAAAGCAGGTGATCTCGTCACCTTCCCTCAGGACATGTCCTGCTCATGGAAAATCAGCCGGGCGGTTCGCAAGCATTACCGGTTTGGTTGAGTGGGATCGGCTAGCCGACGAGAGAGCCGTCAGGCATCCAATTGCTCAAGAAACGCCTGTGCGCGGGCGAGATGCTCACGCCGCTTATCGTCCGGCATACGCTCCAGCGATTTCACCATCATGGAAAGCCGTGGATTGCTTTTGAAAAAGTCCCGGTGCTGATCAATAAACCGCCAGAACAGGCCGTCCCAAGTTTTCTGCCAGTTGCCGGCGGGATAGTTGCTCATTTTTTTCAGATAGTTTGAGCCGCTGATATAGGGCTTAGTGGAAAACAGTCCACCGTCTGCAAACTGACTCATGCCATACACATTGGGCACCATCACCCAGTCATAGGCATCAATGAACAGTTCCATAAACCAGCGATAGACCTCGTCCGGATCAAATTCACACAGCAGCATAAAATTACCCAGCACCATCAGCCGTTCGATGTGGTGCGCATATCCTGTTTCGAGTACCGCTTTAATGACGGCATCGACCGGCTCGATCCCCGTGGAGCCATTGTAAAAAGAAGCAGGGATTTTACGGCTGAATCCCCAGAAATTGGTAGTTCTGGATGCGCGGCCCTTGCAGACATAGATCCCGCGGATAAATTCGCGCCAGCCGATGATCTGCCGGATAAACCCTTCGGTAGAATTGATTGGTATGTCGTGGGCCTCGGCATACGCAAGACTCTGCTTCACCACATCTCCCGGCAGCAGCAGCCCTGTATTCAGCAGGGGCGACAGCACGCTGTGATGCAGGATGCGTTCACCGAGTACCAGCGCATCCTCATAGTCGCCGAAGTCATGAAAACGGTGTTCCAGAAACTGTTTGAACCAGACCTGCGCATCCGCGCGGGTGAACGGATAGAGCGGGTCGGCTGAAAGCTGCCCGGGATTCTCCGCAAAATTCTTTCGGGTGTAGGCGACCGCGCTTTTCCAGACTGTATTGGATCTGGGAAACTGGACCTGCGGTGCTTTTTTTCCTTTGGGATATTTTTTCCGGTTGTCCGCATCGAACGACCATTTTCCTCCGGCCGGTTCGCCGTCTTTATCCATCAGGATATTCCCCCGCTTCCTCTGCTGCTTGTAAAACGTGGTTTGAAAGAAGGATTTTTTATCGCTCCGGAAGAAGGAGCCCAGCTCTTCGGTTGTATTGAGAAACATTGGCGATTCATGGAACACCGCTTCAATGCCCGATTCTTCGGCCTGTTGCCGGATGCGCCGAACAAGCCAGTCATCCGTCGGATCAATAACATGCAGCTCCGCAATCTTTTCCTTGTCGGCCAGTTTTTTTATCAGTACACGGACATCGCATTCCGGTGCCGTGGCCGCCACATAGTGAACCTGCTGTTTTGCGGATTGAAGCTCCTGCTCAAAGGCTTTCATGGATGCGCGGTGAAAGGCGATTTTCTGCTTGTGAAAAGCATACTGATTGAAAAAAAGGGCTTCCTCCACCAGATAGAGGGCATCCACCGAGGCCGCGAACGGAAGCTCCCGGAACAGCTGGTGCGGAAAGAGAATACCGACCTTTTTCATTCCGCTACCCGCCCTTTCGTCCTGTTTTTTCTACAGCGCTCGCTACAGTATTTAACCTCATCCCAGCAGTCCGCCCACTTTTTGCGCCAGCTGAACGGGCGGCCGCACACCGGACATATCTTTTCGGGCAGATTGGGTTTTGCGTGACTCATGTCTGTTCCATTTCCGGAAGCCAGCGCCAATACCGCAACGGCATACAGCGCGCCTGCAGCGATGGGTTTTTCCGGCCTTCAATGGTGACGCTTTTGAAAAAAGTTTTCCATAACTGCTGCACACCTACCTCTTCGTCCGCGACAGGATTACCTTTCAACAATTTTTCCGGCTCCAGCTCGGCATAGAGGCGCTTTCCATCCCACACCACGGCCCGCTGCCGCCGCAAATCGTGCAGCATCCAGCGCTGGTCAGCAAGACGCGCACGGAAATGGGGCGCCAGCGCGCTGATGATGTCGTGATCCGGTTCAAACGGTGCCCAATACAATCCGTCTTCCAGTCTTCGGAAACGCAGCAGCCCCTTGAACCGGTGGATTTCGCGCCCCACATTCCGTGCGGCCTGATGTACGGCATGCACCACCTCATCCGCATGATGCCGATCCACGCTGCGTCCGAGTTTAAGCCCCATGCGGTAATAAGCCAACAGCTCCAGCTCCATGGTTTCGAAGGGCCCGGCCAGGCAATATACGAGGTTACGCGCAGCCTCTTTGGAGCCTTTTTTCCGGAAATAGCCGATCACTTCATCCGCCCGTGCTTCATCCGTTTGAACCGCATGAATCCGATCGGCAAACAACAGGCCCTCATGCTGCGGGCCGACAATGGCCGCTGGTTTTTCTTTGCGTTTAATGGCATCGGCGATCGCACAGAGTACACCGTCGGGTGAGCCGTCGTACTGGTATTCCAGTTCCATCAGAACAACTGCAGCTGTTTTGCCTGCGCCGTTGGCTTGTCTTTCAAGATGAGAGCCTGCCGTACCGCAGCAGCCGAAGACCGCAGGCCCGCGTGGAATTTCCCGCTACAGGTAATGAAATACTGTGCCCGCTTGAGCACCACTCCGATCCGCCGCAGATGACTGAAGTCGAGCCGACCGGTGCGCCGTGCGCTGATGATCCGCTTGGCCGACAGCACGCCGATGCCCGGAACCCGCAGTAGCCAGCCATAATCGGCGGTGTTGATTTCGACCGGAAACTGATGAAAGTTGCGCAGCGCCCAGCCAGCCTTGGGATCGAGCTGCGGATCGAGGTTCGGCTCATTGTCATTCAGAATTTCATGCGCCTTGAACTTGTACATCCGTAACAGCCAGTCGGCCTGATACAGCCGGTGCTCGCGCAACAGTGGCGGCATCGGCAAAAGCGGCAGACGGGCTTCATGCTTGTTGACCGGCATGTAGGCCGAAAAATAGACGCGCTTCAGACTATAGCTGTCGTACAGGTTCTGCGAGAGATCCAGTATGTGTTTATCCGATTCCGGTGTTGCACCGATAATCATCTGCGTGCTTTGGCCCGCGGGTGCAAAGCGCGGTGCCTTGCGGTTTTTCCTCCGCTCTATTTGAGCCTGCTTCCAATGCTCGCCGATGTAGGCCATCGGCCGGATGATGTCGCCCTTCTTCTTTTCCGGCGCCAGCAGAGAAAGTGACGCGGAGGACGGCAGCTCGATATTTACACTCACGCGGTCGGCATAGCGCCCCGCCTGGTCAATCAGCTCCATGCTGGCACCCGGAATCGCCTTCAGGTGGATGTAGCCGCCAAAGTGCTTTTCCTCGCGCAGTTTTTTGGCCACCTGCATCATCTGCTCCATCGTGTGGTCCGGTGAAACGAAGACAGCCGAACTTAGAAAAAGCCCTTCGATATAATTTCTGCGATAAAACTCCGCCGTCAGGTTGATGACTTCATCCACGGCGAACGTCGCCCGCTTGACATCGTTGCCACAGCGGTTGATGCAGTAGGCGCAGTCGTAGATGCATACATTGGATAGCAGGATTTTCAGCAGCGAAACACAGCGACCATCCGGCGTCCAGCTGTGGCAGCAGCCCGACGGAAGCGTTGCGCCGGTTGCACCCTTGCGGTTGCTTCCGCTCGACGAGCACGACGCGTCATACTTCGCTGCATCCGCCAGCACCGCCATTTTTTCTTCCACCGTCATCCGCCCGATTCCTCGCATTGCACCCCACCAAAAGCCAGCCAGATTGACCAGAGAAAACAGGGAGTCTTTGAGACGATGCCGGAGACCTCTCAGGTTATTGCGGCACTTGCTTGAAGTGCTTCCCGAGTTTTAGGATACCGCAATATTCACCAAGCGGCCGGGGACGGCGATGACTTTGCGAATGGTTTTGCCTTCGAGCCGTTGCTGGACTTTTTCGGATTCGGTAAAATGCGGAGCGAAGGGCGAAATGAGCAACACGACGCTTTCGATGGCATCGCGGAAAACCACTTTGGCAGGCCCAGAACGTTCGTCCTGCTATTCCTGCTTAATCTCCAGAATAATGAATTTGGCGTTATCCGATACATTGTAGATATTGGTGACAATCTGATAATCCCCCGTGACCGGTCCCGGCGACGTTGAGTTCCAGCTGTTGGTATTCACCGTTCCGAATATCAAATTAGTTCTGTCCAGCAGGGTATACACCAGCGAACTGTCCGCTGCGTTTGAAGCATAAATGTAATTGAACAGAGCTCCATCGAAATGACCCTCGACCATGCCGATATCAGCCGGATTCGTCGGGTTGCCATTAAGGGCATATTCCGCGAGGTTGGATTGTCGATCGCCATCATAGTTCCCGGCTGGATCCGAAACATCGGACGGGAGCCAGGTGTTTGCCCAGACGATGTATGGGCTCGCGGGAACGGTAGTCACCAACTGAGCACGAACATCAGCAATCTGGATTTCGGCATTACTATTTTTACGTTTGGCATACGTGACAACTCCGATTCCTGTCACATTGGTGAAGGTTTGCGCCGAAAAGGCCGTGGTCGCCAGGCTTGCGCCGGTGCCGTCGTACGAGGCCAGATCGGCCGGATTAAATTCCGCCCAGGTTTCATCCAGCCCGGTCACAGTCAGTACCGTGGGAGTGTTTATGTTTCCGGTGAAGCTCGTGCTCGAAATATAATAGGTTGATCCGTCACGCAGGACCATATTCAAGCCCTGTGAATTAACCAGCCTGACGGGTGTAATCTCAATAAAACTGTCCGCCGTGTCGTCAAACGTGTTGATGTCCGGCACCAGAAAGTGGTCTGAATCCCACAACAACAACGCGCGGCCTTCAATCACTCCGTTATTCCCGTTATTGATATTGACGCCGGTCATTTCAATGGCAGTGCCACCGCCTACGGTCGCGCTGTCAGAGAGGGACAGGATGGAATCAGTCACGTTCCCCGCCGGCCCGGTGAGGGTGTACGCTCCGTAAATGGGAATGGAGTTTGAGGGTTCGGTGAAAAGCGCGTTGTTTTCATCAAAGTTATAGGTGATTTCGCTCATCGTCGTGGCCGTATCATCCACCTCCGGCAAGCGGTCGGGCCCCTGGCTTGCAAAGCCGGCAAGTTCCAGATCCACGACCAAGGCATTGGTCTTCGTATTGGCGGGCGGCCAATTCGAGTTGGTCGAGACGGAAAAATTAAGCGTGTAGAGCTGTGTGCTGACATTGTCTGCGCCCAGCACGGTAACCGTGGTACTGCCGGGGATAGCGGAGGCATGCTCCGTTTCAACACCGGCTCCTTCATCATTCGTTGTTGTTTTCACATTGGGTACATTCAACGTTCCTTCAGGCAGCACAATGTTATAGACCTCCGTAGTGGGGCTGAATCCGGCAACGGTGTAGCCGCTCACGGCCAGGTCCGCCAGGCTCACATCCGCACTGAGTCCTTCCGGGTTAAATACCATGTTGGTCACGTATTCGTTATAGCAACCTATGTCATCCAGACTCTGGATAACCTGACCCTCAATATTTACATTTTGAAACGTGAAGCCGCTCATCGGGTCCGCTGCGGTTCCAATGATTGAATCGCTGTAGGATTCCGGGGCGGTGCTGTTTCGTGACGCGGCCCGGATGTTCTTGAACACCAGATTGCCGGTGATCGCGCCCCCGAGGTGCCCCTTGTGGCCAAGGCAATCCACATCCGACGTGGCAAAAAGATGATAAATCCCGAGGGTGACGAATTTATCTTCGATCCGAATTTTATTGAAGGTGACATCGACGTTATCCACTCCCTTAACTGCCCGCCATGAGAACACTCTTGATCCCACCCATTTACCCCTGTAATTGCGGGCATAAATCACATCGTTATCTTCCACAACCAGGGAATACTGGCTGGCACTGGGCATTCCAGATAGATTAAACGTGCCCCCGTTGGCATCATTCCAGAAGACGTTCCGCCGTTTGTCTCCCTTCACATAACAGCCGTCATCCTGCGCCCGGATAAAGCAGTCTTCCGTCAGATGAGCATTCCCGACTCCGTCACCGTTCGATCGCCATTGTATAATTTTTGCCCACTTCACACTGGTGTGCTTTATGTTGAGCTGCTCCGCCAAATAGATCGCATGAAACGCGGGATTGGCGCAGCACACGCCTTCCACATCAACATATTCAGCATAGCGAATACCAATCGGCTTCCAGGGGGTTCCGGTAAGCGGATCAGAGGTGCCGGGGGGCCCGGGATACTCGGAATCATACTCGGGGTGCTGTATGAGGTCCCCGGAAATCGTGCCGACCCCATAGATTTTGATATTTGCACCGTTACCGTCATCCTCATTACAAAAGGTCCCGTAAAAAATAGCGTCACCGGGAATATAATATTTTTTGTTGCTGTGCACCTGAAAGGCGCGCCCAAAGTTGGTATGTACACCGGCGGCAAAATAGAGGGTATCAAACGAACTCGGGTCCGGAGGGATGGTGTCATCGGGATAAACAACGACAACGCCCGCGTCATTCGTATTCGGTTTATCCATGATCGGATTCGCAAAGACCGTGACGGCGTGGATGGGGGGGCCCGCATAATTATCCCCGGTATTCTGATCATCCATCTGACCGTCAATGTCGATGGCGATCAAGGCCGGTTCCTCCATCGAAAAATAG
>JABDQT010000267.1 GCA_013042165.1 Kiritimatiellales bacterium
GCGAGCAGGCCGAATGGAATGAAGGTTCCGCGTTTCAGTTCATCGATACGCCGCTGGTTGCGCGCCAGCCACCAGGCAAAGAGAATGATCATGGCGGGCTTGGCAATCTCCGAGGGCTGAAAGGTGAAACCGGCGAAACCCAGCCAGCGATAACTGCCGTTCTTGATGATGCCGATGCCCGGAATGCGAACCAGGATGAGCAGGAACACCGAGAACGCGGCAAAGGGGATGGCGAGCTTTTTGTAGTGGTGGTAGTCAAAACGGGCGGCCACCGCAGCCGCAAATAATGCAAGCGCCAGCCACATGAGCTGACGCTTTACAAAATACCCGGCATCGTCCTGCTTGACGGAGCTGGCGCTCGCGAGTATCAGAATCCCGAGCGTTACGAGTATCAATACGATTGCGATAAACAACGATATGGTTTTACGCATTGATACCCGCCGCCTGGATTACTCCGCAACCGGAATACGCAGGCGCTGACCTTCCCGAACCTGGGTTTCGTCGGTAATGTTGTTCAGCCGCATGATTTCCGCCTTGCTGACCCCGTATTGCGCCGCGACTTCGTCGAGCGTTTCGTTGGGATACAGCACTTTTTCTTCAATGATGTCAAAGGCGGCGGACGAGGTGTCCACCGGCTCAACATCGCTGACGGCCGGGGCCACCGCAATCGGAGCGGGCGCGGGCTCGCTGGCCGCAGGAGAGGGCTCCACCGGAGCGGGCTCCTTGACGGATGTCGCGGCCTTGCGGGTTGCGGAAGGAACCTTGCCATAGTCCGGAATGTCCAGTTTTTCGCCGGCAAAAATCTTGTCGTTCTTGAAGTTGTTCAGCGCACGAAGATCATCGATACCCACTCCGGCAGCCAGCGCGATTTCGGAAAGCGTGTCGCCCTTTTGAATGGTGTAGGTGCCGCCTTTTCTGACCGCGCCGATGCTTTTCTTCGTTGTGCTTCTGGCAGCACCGCTGCGGCCCGAGGGAACACGCAGTTCCTGGCCGACATACAGTACGTCGGGGTTCGACAGCTGGTTGAGCTCAACCAATGTTGATGTGGTGGTATCGAAGTCCACCGCCAGCTGGGAAAGAATGTCGCCTTTCTGAACAATGTATACTTCCGTCTGGCCCGGATACGAAGTTGTCGGCGAAGGTTCAACCGTTGATCCCATCGATGTGCTGGTGATCAGCGGTTCGGAATAGAGCCCTTCATCACCCTGGTCGATGCCCTGTCCAAAATCGAGGGACTGGTCCATCATCGAAGAAGCCGCCTTGCCCTTGTGTTCGTGTCTCCACGGTCCTTTGTGCCGAGCGCCGGCACCGCGACCGCTACCCTGCGACTCGGTGGTTACACAACCCTGTGTGAGCGCAAACATGCATACCACGGCAACATGTGCTGCCACTACTGCTGATCCAACCTTCATAACCAAACTCCTTTTTCACTCGCCCTATCGGCCGACGATTCAATTTTCATGCAGCATCTTATCCTGCCCTGCCGCATTCCGGAATAGCGCCGCAAAGCACTCACCACGTTCCTCGAAACCGCTGAACTGGTCGAAGCTTGCACACCCGGGCGAAAGAAGGACCGTATCCCCCGCCACCGCAGCGTCTTGAGCGGTGCTGAATGCCTTCTCCAGCGAACCGCATTCCACGCACGGGCAAACCCCATTCCATGCTCGATACAATGCACGGGATGCTTGTCCGATAACGTATATGCTCCTTACCCGTTCCGCCAGTATTTCTTTAACAAAAGTGTAATCCGACTCCTTCGGCAGCCCGCCGGCAATTAAATGGATGTTTTTCCCGCAGGCCTGCAGCCCGACCGCCATGGCCGCAAGATTGGTCGCCTTCGAGTCGTTGATATAGACCACGCCCCGGTGTTCCCCCACCTTTTCCAGCCGATGCGGAAGCGCTTCGAAGGCCTGTGCCGCCTGCTGGACGCATTCCGGCGCAATCCCGGCAATGTCTGCCATGGCCGCCACCGCCGCCCCCGTGCAGCCCCCGAGGACCGGCGACTCGAACAACGTTCCGGAGAGGTCGAGCGCGGGCTCCGAACCGTGGAAAACCCGGCCGTTTTCAAAGTGATAGTCCGCATCGGACGACCGGCCGAAGGTCATCCAGCTCCCGGCATCCGGCACCTCGGACTGAAATGTCTCCAGCAGCTCGAAGGGAACGAGGCAGGCGTCCTCGGCGGATGCGCATTGAAAGATGCGCGCCTTGGTGCGCAGATAATTTTCCATGCTTCCATGGCGGTCCAGATGATTTGGCAACACATTGAGCACGATCCCGATATCCGCCCGAAACTCCCGAACGGTTTCAAGCTGAAACGAGCTAACCTCCAGCACCAGCCAATCGAGATCGGGCTGATCCAAAACGACCTCGCAGGCAGGAATGCCATAATTCCCGCCAATCGCCGTTTTTTGTCCGGCGAGCTGCAGGATCTCGCATATCCATTTCACGGCGGTGCTCTTGCCGTTCGACCCGGTGACCGCCACCGTCCGTCCGCGATGACGGGACCACCCGAGTTCCAGTTCCGAAAGAAGCGGCACGCCGGCATCGCGCACCGCGCACACCCAGGGATGGGAAAGACTGAAACCCGGGCTGACAACGCAGACCTCGAACCGGTTGTTCCGAAGCGTATGCTGCAGCTCGGTATCACCGGTCGTTTCGCGGGTCAGCACGATCGTCTCGCAGGCTTCGGCATGCAACAGCCGTTCGGCGGCGCGGCCGCTGCGGCCATAGCCCAGAATCAACGCTGACCGATACCGCATCATTTAACGAATCTTGAGGGTTGCGACGCCGATCAGCGCGAAGATGATTGAGAGGATACAGA
>JABDQT010000274.1 GCA_013042165.1 Kiritimatiellales bacterium
CTTTCCATCCACAAAGCTTTGGAAATATGCGGTTCCAAAGAGCTCTGATTGCATACATGAACACCACTAATCCGCCAATCAAGCAGAAGATCCCAAGTCCGATTGCGAGTCCTGGGGCTGAGGCGAATATTTTTTCAATCACCCAAGGAGGATCATCATACTCCATAAATGGACTCATTAATGCAACGTAGAGAATAAGTACGAAGGTAATTGCGATGTTAAATTTTACGGTTACATGTTTTTGCATTATTGATCCTTCTTTATTAGCAGAACAGTTGATTAGGCAGAAACGGTATCTGCCTATCTATTGCCTTAACAGAGTATTTTCTATGTGATAGGCAGATTGCATGGATAAAGAGCATGTGCAAGGTAAAATGTCAGAGAAAGAAAAGGCGTTCTGGTGCAAGTACGCCGAAAGGCTAAATAAATACGGGGTGGCGGGCAAAAATGCGGAGTGGCATATTCGGCGCGCGCGACAGTTTGTGTATGGACTGGAGGGGCTTAAACTGAACGATGTTGATTCTGCCTATCTCGATTCGTATCTAGATGTGATAGGCAGAAAGCCTGATTTTGAAGTTTGGCAACTGCGGCAGGTGGTTTATGCGCTCCGAATTTTGTTTCTGGAGATGACGAAACTGGATTGGCCAACAAAGGGGTCAGTCCTGAATGGCAATAAGTTAAGCCTCTGAACAACGGATTACGATCTCAAAAACACCCGCACTTTTTACTTATTAATAAAAAGGGGTCAGCCTGAAGTAACCCCAGTTTAATGGACAACCGCCCGGATCATCATAAAACTTCATCGCCCGGCTCACCGCGGTGCGAAGTGAAGTAACCCCTTTCAGAAGGCACACAACATTTCACGGGGCTTGATTTGAACGGCCCGAAGATTCATGCTTCGCTGCTGTCATCAAACAACCGGAGACTACAGGCCATGGCGACCAGAATACAACCGATCGAAGGGAACATGCTCATTGCCCAGAGCGGCGGGCCGACGGCCGTCATCAACCAGAGCCTGATCGGCGCGGTGCTGGAGGCCAAAAAACATCCGGCCATCAAGCATATCTACGGTGCATTGCACGGCATCCAGGGCATTTTGGATGAAGACCTGATCAATCTGAAGCGGGAATCAAAAACCACGCTCGAAGCCGTCGCCCACACCCCCTCCTCTGCACTCGGCTCGGTCCGGCGCAAGCCGACGCCCGCCGACTGCGTGACCATCTTCCGGGTGCTGGCAAAATACAACGTGCGCTACTTTTTCTACATCGGCGGCAACGACTCCGCCGAGACCACCCACATTATCAATGAGGAAGCAAAGAAGGAAAAATACCAGCTGCGCTGCTTCCACATCTGCAAGACGATCGACAACGATCTGCGGCAGAACGACCACACCCCCGGCTTCGGTTCGGCCGGCAAGTTTGTGGCGCAGGCCTTTATGGGCGACAACCTCGACAACGTGGCGCTCGGGGGCGTGAAGATCAACGTCGTCATGGGCCGCCATGCCGGATTCCTTACGGCGGCATCGGCCCTCGCCCGCTCAGACGCGGAGGATGGGCCCCACCTGATCTATCTGCCCGAACGAGCTTTCTCCATTCCCCGCTTCATCAAGGATGTCAAAGCCGTACACAAAAAGCTGGGCCGCTGCGTGGTGGCAGTATCTGAAGGCATCGCCGATGCGCGGGGCACGCCGATCGTCGTGAAGGCCGCCGCCTCGAAAGAGGTCGATGCGCACGGCAACGTACAGCTGAGCGGAACCGGCGCGCTCGGTGATATCCTGGCCGGCGAAATCAAAAACAAAACCAGCATCACCCGCGTGCGGGCCGATACCTTCGGCTACCTGCAGCGCTCCTTCGCTGGATGCGTTTCCGAAACCGATGCCCGGGAAGCGTTCGGTGTCGGTGCCGCCGCCGTCAAGGAAGCCATCAGCGGCAACATTGACGGCTCGATTGCCATCAAGCGCAAGCCGGGAAAAAGGTATGCGGTCGAATTCAAGCGCGTGACGCTCAAAAGCGTTGCCAAGGAGACGCAGCACATGCCCGACAGGTTTATCAACGCCGAGGGCAACCATATCACACAGGCGTTCATCGACTATGCGTCCCCGATCGTCGGACCGCTGCCCAAAACCGGTAAGCTCAAGCGCGTGACGCTCAAAAGCGTTGCGAAGGAGACCCGGCACATGCCCGACAGGTTTATCAACGCCGAGGGCAACCATGTCACACAGGCTTTCATCGACTATGCGTCCCCGATCGTCGGACCGCTGCCCAAAACCGGTAAGCTCA
>JABDQT010000282.1 GCA_013042165.1 Kiritimatiellales bacterium
ATATCGAGGCCGGTGACTATGCCATCTGCTCCGCTTCGCCGGAACTGTTCTTCAGTTACAACGAGGGGAGGATCGTTTCGCGTCCGATGAAGGGCACGGCCCGGCGGGGGCGTACCTTCAGTGAGGACTGGGCGCATGCCGAAGCTCTGCACGAATCTGCCAAGGACCGGGCGGAAAACATCATGATTGTCGATATGATCCGAAACGATATCGGTCGGATCGCCCAGCCGGGGAGCATTGAAGCTGTCAGCACGTATGACGTCGAAAAATATCCGACCGTCTGGCAAATGACCTCTACCGTGGCAGGCCACTCATCCGAGTCCATTACCAATGTTTGCCGAGCACTGTTTCCCTGCGCATCCATCACCGGAGCACCGAAGACGAAGACCATGGAAATTATTCGGTCGCTGGAGACGTCGGCCCGGAACATCTACACGGGAAGCATCGGTTTTATGACGCCGCAGGGCGAAGCCTGCTTCAATGTGGCGATTCGCACTGCGCTGCTGGATCTGAAACAGGGGTCGATGGAGTTTGGTGTGGGCGGGGGCATTGTCTGGGATTCAGACGCCGAGGCCGAGTACGAAGAGACCTTGACCAAGGCGCGGGTGCTCACCCAGCCGAGGCCTGAATTCCAATTGCTCGAAACCATGCTTTGGGACCCCGAGTCGGGATTCTTCCTGCTTGATGAGCACTTGGCGCGGTTGGGCAAGTCGGCCGCCTACTTTGATATTCCGCTTGAGATCTTCACGATCCGGGAGGAGCTGGAGAGCGTCATTCAAGCGCTGGACATGAAGCCGCATCGGGTCCGGCTGCTGGTTTCCGAGGATGGGCATTCCGAGGTGCAGACCTTTCCTCTTGAGGATGGAGGGGCGCAGGCCTCTGCGCCCAAGGGCGGACCGCGTCCGTCCATCCAGGTCGCGCTGGCCAACGAGCCGGTGGATTCGCAGGATGTGTTCCTTTACCACAAAACCACTCACCGAGTGGTTTATGAAAGCGCGCAGGCCGATTTTCCGGAGTGCGACGATGTGATCCTGTGGAATGAAAAGGGCGAGGTCACTGAAAGCTGTCTGGGCAATGTAGTGATCCGCAGGCAGGGACGGCTGATTACTCCGCCGGTTGCGTGTGGTCTGCTGGCGGGTGTCTTCCGGAATGATTTATTGAAGCGCGGTGAGATTGAAGAGGGGATCGTTACTGCTGAGGATCTGATGTCCGCGGACGAGGTTTTTCTGGTCAATTCGGTCAGAAAATGGCAAAAAGCTGTTGTCGCACAACAGGAGGGCGAAGAGTGAAAGTCATCGTCGATTTAACTGTAGTACCGATAGGCGTGGGGGTGTCCCTTTCTAAATATGTCGCCGCCTGCGAAGAGGTGCTGAAACGTCCGGGATTGAAGACCGCCCTCCATGCCAATGGAACCAATGTTGAAGGTGAATGGGACGAGGTATTCGCCGCGATCAGGGAGTGCCACGAAAAGGTGCATGGCATGGGCGCTCCGCGAATCCACACCAATATTAAGCTCGGAACCCGAACCGACCGGGAGCAGTCGCTTGAAGACAAGGTCAACAGCGTGGCGGCGAAACTGGACTGATTTTTTTGGCCGCGAAGGAACGCAAGGAAAGGCAACGACTGTGCGGATGTTCTTTCGTGTTCTCTGCGCTCTATTGTGGCTAATGCCCGGCTGTTCTGCCAAGGAGGTGGGGGATATGGAATCGGAACGCGAAGCCATGGTGGCTGTAATCAGGGCACAGGGCGTGAAGGACCCGTCGATTCTCGACGTGATGAGCAAGGTGCGCCGTCATGTCTACATCCCCGCATCCAAGCGGGATCATGCCGACCCTTACGGCGATCACCCCTGTCCGATCGGCTACGGGCAGACCATTTCACAACCCTTCATTGTGGCCTACATGACCCAGCGCATTGAACCTCGGCCGGGCATGCGGATTCTCGAGATCGGAACCGGGTCCGGATATCAGGCCGCGGTATTGGCCGAGCTCGGCGCCGAGGTGTTCAGCATAGAGATTGTGCCCGAGCTGGCCGAACATGCCCGCACGGTGCTGGCAGCCGAGGGGTATACCAATGTCACCGTCAAAGCGGGCGACGGCTACAAAGGCTGGCCCGAACATGCGCCATTCGATGCGATCATCGTGACCTGCGCCCCGAACGAAATACCGAAGAAACTGGTCCAACAGCTAAGGGATGGCGGCCGCATGATTTTGCCGGTCGGCTCAGGCGTCCAGCAACTGGTCATTCTCGAAAAGACGGGCGACACCTTCCGCGAAATCCCCGACATGTATGTCCGCTTTGTCCCGATGGTGCGTGGCAGGGAGTGAAGGTGTGGGGATTATTCGTCTCTGCAGATGCGGATGCTCAAAACATAAACCAGCCCGGTCAACAGCAGGACTGTGCCGGAGATGCGTATCCATCGATTTTCGATCGCGAATCCGATGGCGTAGGTGCCGAACAGGATGATGCATGAAACGGCAGTAATCTTGGCTTTGAGGGGAATACATCGGTTTTCCTGCCAGTTGCGGATGATTGGTCCGAACAGGTTGTGTTCCAATAGCCAGCGATGCCACTTTTCGGACGAGTTGGCAAAACAGGCCGCGGCGAGCAGCAACAGCGGGGTGGTGGGCAGCAGCGGCAGGATCACTCCCGCTCCGGCAAGACCGGTCAGCAGAAAACCCGCTCCGAGCCATAGCCATCGGCTTCTTTTCTGATTTTCCTGTTTCATTAGCGCTTCAAGAGTGAGGGTTGAGCACGCTGGAGTAAAGTGAATAGGCTTTGTTCTCTTTTTCTTTTTCCCTGCGCACCGATAGGGCATAAATCCCTGCATGAAGATTCGTATTCTGCTCCCGGGAAAAATCAAACCAAAGGCATTGGCGCCGGCGCAGGAGGAATATATCAGGCGTCTGGGCGGTTTTGGCGTGGACGTGGCGGAGTACAAGGACGAGAAGGTTTCATCGCGTTCGCCGGAGCAGACGAAAGAGGCCGAGGCGCAGCGAATACTCAAGCTGCTCAAGGATGGGGATTATCTGATTGTCTGCGACGAGCGCGGAAAACGAATTCAGACACCGGACCTGGCGGATCTTATCCGGGCTGCGCGCCTCGGTGAATATCCTTTTGCCGGGAAGCGGCGGGTGGTCATGGTAGTCGGCGGGGCACTGGGCTTGGCGGATTCAGTTCGCCAAAAAGCGGATGCGGTGTGGTCGCTTTCTTCGCTGGTGCTGGCCGGTGGCGTGGCGCGGATTGTTTTGCTCGAAGGCGTGTATCGTGCCATTACGGTCGTGGAGGGCCATCCCTACCACAATGAATAATCCGTGCCACTCGGCTGCGTCTTATTCCGGTGATGGATCGTATTTCTAGTTTTCAATTGAATAGAATCATTTTGCGGCTATTTTTGCAGATAGCTATGAGACAGACCTTTGATAGGTGAGTGTAGTTTTTGAAGGAGAGCAAGTGGATATTCGTGGATGGTTGAAGGATCAGATGGTATCGGCGGACGCATATGATGCCGAGTTGCTGCTGAACGCTTTTTTGGAAGAGATGGAGCTGGGGCTTAATGGCGAGTCCAGCTCGCTTGCGATGATTCCCGCTTACGTGAATATCTCCAAGGCCATACCCGCCGGTAAGCCCGTTGCCGTAATCGATGCCGGCGGAACCAATCTGCGTATCTGCATTGCAACGTTCGATGATCAGGGTTCGGTTGAGATTTCCCATTTCAGCAAGCAGCCCATGCCGGGGCGTGACCACGAAATCAGTGTGAAGGAATTCTTCGCCGTGTTAACCAGTGCGCTGGAACCGCTGAAGGATGAATTTGAGCAGATCGGATTCTGCTTTTCCTATCCCGTCGCGATCCTTCCCAGCTTTGACGGGCGGTTACTGCACTGGACCAAGGAGATCAAGATTCCCGATCTGGTGGGAACACATATTGGAGAAGGTTTGCTGGAGGCCTTGAATGACTGCGGGGTACTCGGCAAAAAGGTCGTGGTCTTAAACGATACCGTTGCTGCACTTCTTGCAGGCCGCGCGCGCGGCGATTCATTCAATGCGTCTTCATATATCGGATTTATTCTGGGAACCGGCACCAATTCAGCCTATGTGGAAGAAAACGAGAACATCGTAAAGCTGGAGGGCTATCTGTCGGCGGGATCGCAGGTCATCAATGTGGAGTCGGGCGGGTTTGGCGCGTTTAAACGCGGTCCCGTCGACCTGCTGCTGGATGAGCGCAGCGAAAATGCCGGTGGTCATGTTTTCGAAAAGACGATCTCCGGGGCCTATCTGGGTTCGATAACGCTCTGTCTGTTGCAGGAGTTGGTCAATGAAGACCTCCTGTCGACGGGAGGTGCGGCCGCGCTGGCGATCATGAAGGATATCTCCATCATCGAGATCGATAACCTGCTGGCCGATAACGGCCGGGATACCGGCGTTCTTGGAACGGATGTCTTCACCGATGCGGATCGCGATGTCATGAAGACCCTCTTCAGTGCGGTGGTCGACCGCGCGGCTTTATTCACGGCCGTGAACATTGCCGCCGCCGTGGTGAAATGCGGTGCGGGAAAAGATCCCGAAAAACCGGTCTGCATCAATATTGATGGCTCCACCTATTATAAAACCTTCCAGCTGGCAGATAAAACCCAGGCCCATCTCAAACGTATTCTGGGTTCGCGCGGTCTGCACTATCGCTGCATTGATGTCGAGGATGCTCCGGTGGTCGGCGCGGCCATTGCCGGCCTTACGACCTTCGGCTAAAGAGCCCGTATTTTCCTTCAGCCGGCACCATTAAGGGAAAAGAGCGTGACCGCATTGAAGATGGCGTGCATCCCCATGCTGGCCCAGAGTGATCCGGTCCGCAAGTAGGCCGCGCATGTTCCAGCCGATAGGACCATCAGGGCAACGAATGAATGAAGGGTTCCGCTGCTGTAGGTGACGTATGCGGACAGGCCCAGCACCAGTATGAGCATCATGCGCGTTATCCCGATCATCCATCGGTTTCGGGAGGGCCAGAATAAAACACAGAATATCGAGGCCATTCCAAAAAGAATCAGAAAAACAAAAAAGTGAAAATGCAGCAGGGCAAAAAGACTGGATACAAGCAGCGTCGAGCTGATCAGTCCGGTCCGTTTCAGCAGGGCCGGAAAAAGGATGCCGCGGAAGAGCAGTTCCTCGAAAAAGGGCGCCGCGATAATGGCCATGACGGCAAATAAAATGCGCTGTGCCTGACTGGATTCGACAAACTGGCGCGCGGTCTCCTGCAGGGGCAGAGCATAACCCATCCATTTCATGAGTGCCACGGAGAGCATCAGCAACGGCACAAGCGCGAGGTAGAAGAGGGGGGCGAGCGCCAAGTATTTGATCTGCCTGTAACCCAGTCCAAAGCCGTTGGCCAAGGTATCCTCTCTGCGCCAGGTGTTGGCAAACATGAAGAACGAGACAATGCTGTATATGATCAGGGCGATGACCAGCCTCGCGGACGGAATCTGGTGCGCATAGAAGAAACGTCCGCTGAACATGGCCAGGATGAACAGAAACAGGTACAGCAGAATAATGGCATAGATTTCAACAAAGCTAATCGCTCTGCTTCCAATCCTCGTCACCAAGACGGGAATGTTCGGCGGGTGTTTTCGATGGTAGAACAGGAGCAGGATGATTGCACCGACACCCCCGATAAGGAGTGCCAGTTCAACGGTGCTGAACATTTCAATCGTTCCTGATTCGGCGCTGGGTGACAACTCGTCCATCTGCATATCCTATCCGGCACGCCGGTTTAATCAATTGCGAAAACCCACAGCAGTCTTTATGGTACGTTCATGATCACACCTGAAAAGTGGGAAAAGCTTCATGAACGACTGGTAAAGCTTGAAATCATGGAAGCGGATATGGAGGAGCGCTTCATTCGGGGTTCCGGCAAGGGGGGGCAGAAAATCAACAAGACCTCCTCCTGCGTGCAGCTGATGCATGCGCCCAGCGGAATTGAAATCAGGTGCCAGAAGACCCGTTCCCAGGCCGATAATCGCTATTGGGCACGACAGGATCTATGCGAGCGGATTGAGGAAAAGGTGCTGGGTGAAAAAAGCGCCAAACAGCAGGTGATCGAGAAAATTCGCCGTCAGAAACGCCGCCGTTCACGCAGAGCCAAAGCCCGCATGCTCGATGGGAAAACGAAGCAGGGGAAGAAGAAAAGGCTTCGGGGCCCGGTTCGTCCGGAGGATTGATCATTTATTCATAGATGACGACATAGTGGTTTTCCCTGAGTCGTGCAATCCATCGTTCACGCAACCGCGCACGCTCCTGTGCCACGAGGCTGTTCTCGAGATCCTGCCGGACTTCCTCAAAGGACTTATATGCCGACTGGCGGCGTGCTTCCACCTTCAGGATGTAGAGTTGGGTTTCCGTTTCGATGATATCGCTGATTTGGCCGGCGGGCAGTGTGCCAAGCGCTTCCTGCAGTTCCGGACGCACATCCTTGGGCTGCATCCATGGGAACGAACCTCCATCCGAGGCTCGGCTTCCCTCGGAAAACGCCTTGGCGGTTTCGGCAAAATCCGCACCCTCTTTCAGGCGTTGCAGAATCGTTTGGGCTTCCGCCACTTTTACAGCCTGATCTTCGGGGGTCTCCCCTTTATTCAGCAGGATCACGCTGTACTTCACCTTCTCGGGAATAAAGTAGCTTTTCCTGTTGGTTTCGTAGGCCTCGCGCACCTGTTCAGGCGTGATGCGTGCCCGGCTGGCAATCTCTTCGTTCACCATCATTCCAACGGCCAGCTTTTCGCGGATGTCGTCCATGAACTCCCGGCGCGTCTTCTTCTGCTGTGTGAGAACCTTTTCAAACAGGGCTTTGTCGCCCTTAAAACGCTCGTTGATCAGCCGCTTGATTTCGTCGTTCACATACTGATCCGGGATTTGCCCGCCCCGGGCCTTGAAGGCTTCCATGATCAGCGCGCGCTGCACCAGTTCGTCGCGGGTGCGGTTGAAGGCTTTCTCCAGTTCCTCCTCCAGTTGCGGGCCCTGATAGGCCCGATAGAGTTCCGGCAGCATGGGGGCCAGCGCTTCGCGTACCTCGCCGCGGGTCAGTACCCGGTCGTTGACCCGGGCGGCATAGCCGTCGATCTCGATCGAAGAGGGCTGTACGGGTGCAAGGTTGGTCTGGCCCGCAACGAGCCAGGCGGTGGATAGAAAAGTCAGGATTGGAAAAATATACCTCATGATGCGCACACCATAGATAATGGGCGCAGACGGCGCAACGCCGAAAAGCGCGCCCACGAATATTCTTTACCCCTTCAGGCTGATCTATGCTAAAACCCGCGCCCATGAACGATGAGTTTCAGCATACCGATAAGAATAGCCGGGCGGGGATCGTAGCCGTCGTTGGTCGCACGAACGTAGGCAAATCCACACTCGTCAATCATCTGCTTGGCGAGAAGGTCAGTATTGTCAGCGACACGGTACAAACCACGCGGAACCTGATTCGTGCCATTTTGACCGAGGAACGCGGGCAGCTTGTTTTTCTCGACACGCCCGGGGTGCACAAGGCGCAGGGGGAGCTCGGCAAGAACCTCAACAAGGCCGCTCGGTCGGCCGTTCAGGGGGTGGACGTCCTCATGCTGGTGCTGGATGCTTCCTCAAAGCCCGAGCTTGAAGATGATGGAT
>JABDQT010000289.1 GCA_013042165.1 Kiritimatiellales bacterium
GCGACCTGTTTCCCGCCGCCATCAAAACCGGCATGCTCGGGTCTGTGACAACGTGCGGGATCGTGGCGGACTTCCTTTCCCGGCTCCCCGCTCCGCGCCCCGCACTGGTTTGCGATCCGGTCATGGTGTCAACGTCGGGCTCAAGCCTGCTGGATGCAGATGCCCGCGACATCGTGATCCGGCGCATTTTCCCGCTGGTGGACATTCTGACTCCGAACCTGTTCGAAGCAGGGCAAATCATCGGTAGCGATGTGGTTCGGGATGCGGAGAAGGCGGCCGCGCTGATTCTGGAAACGGGCGTGCGCTCGGTACTGATCAAGGGCGGCCATGCCGAAGGCAATACCAGCAGCGACTTCTGGACGGACGGAGAGAACAGCATGTGGCTGAGCAGCCCGCGGCTCGATACGAACGAAACCCACGGCACCGGCTGCATCCTTGCCGCAGCCATTGCATCGGCCCTCGCAAACGGACAGGATATTTCCGAGGCCGTCGTGACCGCCAAGACCTTTCTGAACCAATGCATCGGGAACCCGGCCAACGTCGGGGCGGGCCCGGGCCCTGTTTTGGTGAAACCATTCTGTAATCTGGAACGCGATCGTCCGAACGTCCGCTATAATTAAATCCTTACCGGCTTTATTTTTTTCGCCGGGTGATTAGTATTTGGACTTATGGAACCACTAACCTTGTATCTCACCCTGCTGTTTGCGGGCTTCGTGCTGATTGGAATGGAGATTTTCATTCCCGGCGGCATTCTCGGCATCTTCGGCTCCGCGGCATGGATTTCGGCGGCGGTCGTGGGCTGGCGTAACTTTTCCGAACCATGGAACATGCTCAGTGCGTTTGCCCTGCTCCTGTTCGGAATCGCTACCTTCATCATCTGGATCCGTTACTTTCCGAAAAGCCGCATCGGCAAGGGCCTTTCGCTCAAAGACAGTGCCGCCGAGTACAAGTCGCACCATGACGACGAGATCGAGGTAGGTGCCGTGGGCGAAGCGGTCAGCACGCTGCGCCCATCCGGGATTGCCCGGTTTGACGGCAAGCGGGTCGATGTGGTTGCCGACGGCGAGTGGATCGAAGCCGGACAGGCGGTCAAAGTCGCCTCAACCTCCGATGGGCACATCTCCGTCGTGAAAGCGTAGCCACCATGCACCGTAGACTCTCACTTCTTGCCGTTCTTGCCGCTGTTGCCTTTCAGTCCGGCGCCAGCGAGTTTATTGCAACGAATGCCTATCTCGTCGGCAAGGACACGATCGTCGCCGATGAGCAATGGGTGCTGACCGGCCTGGCTGAAACCGAGGGGATCTTCAAGAATGATCTCCATATCCTCTCCGGCAACCCGCTTCATCTGAACGGCACCTTCGAGGGGAATATCTCGGGCATGGCTTCGACGGATGCGAACCTCGCCGGCACGTGCCTGCGCAATGTGCGGCTGTCGGGCAAAACCGTCAAGATTGACGGCAGCGTCGGCGGCAACGTGATGGCCCTCGCCGAAACGATTATCATCGGCACCAATGCGGTCATCGAAGGCAACGTCCGCCTGTTCGGTACCAGTATCATTCAGGAAGGCACCATCAGGGGCAACGCGCACCTTTCCTCCGCGCGGATCGTTACCCTCGGAGGAGCCATCGGCGGCAACGTCAAAGTGGTGGCCCCCGACATCCTGATCCCGCGCGACACTACAATCGGCGGCAACCTTTCCTACACCGCCAACAAGGAACTCTTCCCTCCCGAGGGGGCGGTCGCCGGCACGCTTGCGCGCGTGGTGCCCGAGGCCCAACCGCTTTTTTCTACGGCACGACTCACCACCAAGGCCATGTGGTTCATGGCCGCCTTTCTGGCCGGTGTACCGTTCATCGCGCTGTTTCCGATGACCACCGCCATGGCGGGACAGCTCGTCAGAAAGGCGCCGTGGAAGTGCCTGCTGGTCGGTTTTCTGGCCTCGGGGGCACTGCCCGTATTCGGCATTATGTGCGTCTCCTCGATCATCGGGGTGCCGCTGGGTGTACTGATTCTGGCCTCGTGGGGGCTTATGTTCTACCTCAGCCGCATCATCATGGGGCTGGTAATCGGCACGCTGATCCTCCGCCGCGGCGGCACATCCATCGCTCGCGTTTTGCTTGCCATGGCGATCGGATTGGCGGTGATCTATCTGACCACGGTGATCCCTTCCATCGGCGTTCCCGTGCAAATGATGGTCTTGTGGTTGGGCATGGGTTCGTTTATTCTGGCCTTGCTTGAAAAGCGACGCCTCATTATCCAGGTGCCGCAAAATTTGAGAAAACTTGAAGAATTGAGAGACGAAAATTATAACCCGAAGGAGGATTCACAATGAACTGGACATATATCTTCATTATCCCGATCGCCCTGGTACTGCTGGTCTTTTTCGGGCTGGCGATCTCCGTCATCAACCTCTGGGTGCGCGCGCTCTTCGCCGAAGCCCCCGTTCGCATCCGCGACCTGATCGGCATGAAACTGCGCCGCGTTCCGCCAACCCAGGTGGTACTCACCTACATCTCCGCGGTCAAGGCCGGCGTGACGATGACCACCGGCATGCTGGAAGCCCACTTTCTGGCCGGAGGAAGCATGCAGAACGTCGTGCGTGCGATGATCGCCGCCGACAAGGCCAACATCGATCTCAAATTCCAGCAGGCGGCCGCGATCGACCTCGCCGGCCGGAATATCATCGATGCCGTGCAGACTTCGGTCAATCCGAAGGTCATCGACTGCCCCGACCCGGATAAGACTGCGGGCGGCATGCTCGATGCTGTTGCCAAAGATGGCATCCGTCTGCTCGTCAAGGCCCGTGTGACCGTCCGCACCAACCTCGAACGCCTCGTCGGCGGCGCCACCGAGCAGACCATCATTGCGCGCGTCGGCCAAGGCATCATCAGCGCCATCGGCTCAATGGCTTCCTATAAGGACGTGCTCGAAAACCCCGACGCCATCAGCCGCAAGGTATTGGAAAGCGGTCTCGATGCGCAGACGGCCTTCGAAATTGTTTCAATCGATATCGCCGACGTCTCCGTCGCCGGCATCGGGCAGATCGCCAACGTCGGCGCCAAACTCGAAACCGACCGGGCCGACGCCGATAAGATCATGCGGCAGGCCGAGGCCGAAGGGCGCCGCGCCATGGCGATTGCCCAGGAGCAGGAAATGCGCGCCCGCGTGCAGGAGATGCAGGCGAAGGTGATCGAAGCCCAGGCCGAAGTGCCACTCGCCATGGCCGAAGCATTCCGCAAAGGCAATCTGGGCGTGATGGACTTCTACCGCATGCAGAACATCATGGCCGACACCTCCATGCGCGAATCGCTCGCCGGCGGGGATGAAGAGAACCCGGATGAAATTAAATAACCGTTAATGAAATCAGCCTGCGTGGATGCGAATCCGCGCAGGCTGTAAATGTGCTTCGAGGAACTATAGTGGATGAACTGATTCCATTCCTGATATTCATTCTGATCGCGCTCATCAATCTGGTGAAGTTTATCCTCGAAAAGGGTGTGAAGGGCAGACGGCCCCCTGTCGAGCGCGGCGAGCAACCGCCGCCGTCCAGGCC
>JABDQT010000290.1 GCA_013042165.1 Kiritimatiellales bacterium
ATTTCAGCCATGTGATCTGCTGCGATGCCGGCGCCCCCTTCCGGGTGGCCCGTAAAACCCGGAAAAACTGGGTCAGCCAGTTTAAGCGCATGACCGATATCATGGTCGATCAGCAGCGGGCCCTCCGAAAGCGCATACTGATCGAACGCTATATCGATGGAAAATTCGGCGGCACCTATTTCGGGCTCGGTACGGAAATCGCGAACTATGGGTTCGACGACTCCATGACCGCCGACTCTGCCGCCAGTGCGAAGCTGCAAACGCTGCGGACTCGCCTGAACAAGTTTACTCCGGAAGAGCAGGGGCGGTTGATGAACTGGGGGTATGCCTTGGCTGATACCGCCCTGCGACGGCATGCCTCGGATCTGTTGACCGATGAACTGAACCGGCGCGGCCGCTGGATCGTTCCCGAATACAAACCGTAAAAAAAGCCCGCTTCTTGGAGGCGGGCTGAAGGGGCATGCCGGCAAGCGGAGATGTGCCGGTTATCCGATCTTTTGCCGCGTCGTTTTTCGGGGAATCAGTGAAGTTTGCAAGGTGATGCTGGCCGGTTTGGCATCCTTGTTCTTGATGCGATTCGCCACCAGCAGCCCGGCTTCCACGCCGATTTGCCTCATCGGCACACTGATGGTGCTCAGTCCAATGCAGCGTGCGAGCAGATTATTGTCGAACCCGATGATCTGGATGTCTTCGGGTATTTTCCGGTCGGATCCGTTCAGGACATCGAGGACGCCGAGGGCCATGTCGTCGTTGAAGGAAAAGACGGCATCGGGATAGGTGCCATGTTCCTTGATGTATTCGGCAAAAACCTTGCGACCACCTTCGTAGCGAAAGTCGCTGTGCAAGATGGAGACCTCCACGTCAAAGGGGGCTTCCTCGATGGCCTTTTGCGCACCTAAAAGGCGTTCCTGGCTGTCAAAATTGTTCTCCGGCCCCGTGATCAGAAGCAGGGATTTCGGCTGGTTTTCCAGCAGATGCGCGACGGCGCAATGGGCACCGTGCACGTTATCGATAAGGATGGAGTCGGCGGCCTTGGCGGTTTCGTCCTTTTGACCGATGAGTACGATCGGAAAGTCGTCTCCGGTGAGTTCGCGCACCTTTTCGGGCGGCAGGAGCGAGTTGTTCATCAGAATAACGGCATCGGCGCGGCCTTCACCGCACAGGGAGCCGAGGTTATCGAGCAGATCCAGATCGGAATGATAGAAGGAGATGAGCAGCTTCAGCTTTTCCGTCGTTGAAACATGATCGAGGCCATGCAGTACCTGCACATAATAGCCGTTGTCGATCGCCGGGAGGACCACGCCGATGGTGTCGGTTTTGCTGCCGGCCAGCATACGTGCCGCATGGCTGGGACGGTAGTTGAGCTCCTCCATGGCCTTCTGCACGCGGTCCCGCGTTGCTTTTTTTACCAGCGAGCTGCCATTGATCACGCGCGAGACGGTTGCGCTGGAGAGCCCGGTCTTTTTACATACATCGTATAATGTGGCCATATTGCTTTGATACCCCTTTATCTGATATGGCGGAAAGTCCCCAAAACAATGCCACGCTTGACCGCTTAAGGTCAATGGGGATGTTCGACAGGGGAGCACGGGAAAACTGGCGCCCTGATCAGGATTCGAACCTGAGACCTACGCATTAGAAGTGCGTTGCTCTATCCAGCTGAGCTATCAGGGCATATTCTATCTAAAAAACCTGGAATCTGATTCCAATCTATCCATCCCCGCCCGAAATGGCGATGCTGGATATCCAGCTGCCTGTCCCGCCATAGCCATCGGCGACGGCGGAAGCTATCCGGGCGTTGGAAAGGTTCGGAATATATTCCAGCGACCGGAAAGGAGGCAAGCCGATTTGGAAAATGGATGGTCGAAGGCGTGGAGGGAGAGTCTACAGCTCCACCTTAATACCCGCATAGGCGGAGATGCCGTCGGTGTTGTATCCGTAAACCGTTTCGTATCCCTCATCGAGCAGGTTTTCCAGTCGTCCATAAATTTCGACATTCTCCCGGATCCGGTAACGTGCGGCAAGATTGACGAGCGTGTAGGCATCCATGCTTACCCCGCCCACATCGTCACGCGAACCGATGTATCCGCTGTAAAGGTTGAGGTTGAGGGTGTCGGAAACCGCATAGTTGAGGTCGGCATCAATCTGATGATTCGGCCGCCGCAGGGTGAATGAACCTCCAGACAGGTCGTCATTGTCGAGGTAGGTATAGCCAATGCGCAGGCGAAGGTTTTCGAGCAGAGTTGCCTGCGTGTAGACTTCAACTCCCTTGGTGCGGGCCTTTGCAATGTTGTCGAATGCAAAGGTCGAAAAGTTATAGTCTATCAGGTTTTTGTATCGGGTGTTGAAAGAGGTGGCGCCCACGCTCAGGCGGTTGGTGCAGAGCTGTTGCTCGAGGCCCGCTTCCCAGCCCCGGCTGGTTTCAGGATCCAGCGCCGGATTTCCAAAGAAGGTGGAATAGAGCTGGTAGGAGGACGGAGCCTTGAATCCGGTTCCGAAGGATCCTTTGATCTTGGTGCCGGTGGCGCTCAGGGTATATGAACCGGATGCCTGATAGGTGGTTTCGGCCTTGAATTGGCTGTGATCATCATAGCGGATGCCGAGGTTCAAAACCAATGCGTCCAGGGGCATGGCCTGATAGGTGCCGAAGGCTCCGATGTTGTGCAGGTCGCCACGGTCAATGTCGCCGAATCCGTCGTTAAAGTCATAGTCGTCGCGATATCCATCGATCCCGAGCAGCAGGGTGTGATCGTCGTGGAGGTAGAAGGTATTGCCGAAGTCGGCAGAGAGGGTTTCGGCATCGAAGAATCCGCGAGTCGGTGCTCCGGCAAAGCCATACTCGTTCCGGTCAATCATCAGATAGGAAACACCGAGTTTGGTCTCCAGCGTATCGTCCAGCACCAGAGCCTTGGCCTCCGCGCGGGTGATCAGCTGTTCGGAGTCGTATTTAAACTGGTTGTGCGCGGTGCCGAAGCCGTCGTCGTAGTCTGAAGTGGCATCGATATAGCGCAGGATCAGGTTGATTTCGGAATCGCTGGTCGGCGTGATATTGAGCCGGGAGGATACCGTGTTGTTTTGCGTTCCATCCTTTTCCGTGTTGTTCTTGCGTGCGGAGTTCCCTTGGCGCTCATAGTGGCTGATGGAGGCGCTGTAGCGGAGCAGGCTGTCTCCTCCACGGACCCCGGTCGCCGCCCGCCAGGTGCCCTGGGAGCCGCCTTCGATGTCATAGTACGGCTTCGGCTCGCCTTGTCCGGTTTTCGTCACAATGTTGATCACCCCCGCCATGGCATCGGAGCCGTAAAGGGTGCTTTGCGGGCCCTTGAGGATTTCAATCCGCTCCACATCGTTTAGTTGCAGATTAGCCATGTCGTAGCCTGAAAGGTCGAGCTGGCCATTCATGCGCACGCCGTCGATGAGAACAAGCGTATGCTGTGGTTTTGCGCCTCGCAGGTATACCGATGTCTGTTGCCCCGGTCCTCCCGATCGTGCCATGGAAATGCCCGGCACGGCTTGCAGGAGGTCGGGCAGGATGCGCTGACTGCTGTTTTCAATGTCTTTTTCGGTGACAACGCTTACCGAGGATGACATGCGTTCGAGCGGCGTTGCGATCCGCGGTGCGGTGATGATGATTTCGTTGGTGGCGGCCGGTGCGGCTGCTGTGGATGCGAGGATTGCGAATGCAATCAGGACCTGCTTGTTGTTCATAGTTCTTCCCTTTTCACCCGTACGCGGGGTTGTCTGCCATACATGAACCTTTGCAGAAACGGGAGACGAAAGCAGTGCTCTCGGCAGCCATCCCCCTTTTCCGCGAAGGAGATTAACCAAGGCAATCGGAGTTCGTTTTCTGGCTCACGGCCTCACGGGCCGATTACAGTTGCGCGACAGCGTTCGAATTTCACGAAACTTGCCGAAGCAGCCGATTGAGCCGTGAAGGTAAGCGATGGATCGAAGCCGATGCAAGCTTCATGCATGACTTTTGCAGCAGGGGCGCATCGCAAAGGAAGGTGGCCGGAAGGTGCGGGTTACTCTTGGTGCAGGTTGTGGACATCCTCCCGCAGGAATTCCAGAACCGATTTGAACTTGGGCAGATTCTCGGGATTGATGTCGACCAGGGTCTTGTGGGCTTCGAGGGTGGTTTCGGCGGCTTCGAGCTTGCTGGCGGAATCGGGTTCCAGGGGTTCGGCTTCTTTTTCCTGGCGGCTGAGAATGCTTTTTTCCTCGTCGGTGGCCGTCATGGAATAGTCCACGACGCGATCCACGCCCAGCGTAGTCAGCAGCTTCTGGTTCTTTTCGGAAAGGTTGAGCAGCTTGAAGCTGAAGGAAGACCTGCTTTTGATGAGGCAGGCGAGTCCGGCCACCACGCCCATGAAGGTGCTGTCCATGCCGGTGCAGTCCGACATGTCGAGCCATATCCTCGATGCGGAATGCGTATCCACCACATGATGGATGAATTGTTTCAGCGGAGTGCTGATTTTGAACGAGCCCCGTCTTTCAACGCGGATTACGGCCGTATGCTCGATAAACGCCGCAGTTAAATTGTCGCTCTTACCGGAATCCATTGTTTGAGAAAAATCCTGATATTTATTCCAAAACGAACCGAATACTAACACCGCTAATGATGAGTTCAACGTGAATAGTTTGGAAAAGCGGCCGGCGCGGAAAATAATCAGTCGGAGGGCCTGATGATCACCACGCATTCTCCTTTGACCGTGCGATTCTCATACTGCGCCCGAAGCTCGGCCGGCGTTCCGATGGACAGCTCTTCGAACTTCTTTGTCATTTCCCGGCCGATGAAGACAACTCTTTCGGCTCCGAGATATTCTTCGATTTCATTGAGCAGCTTGATGAGCCGGTAGGGCGACTCATAGAGCACAACCGGCAGATCCGCATTCTGCCATTTTTCCAGGTCGCGCCGGCGCCCGCCGCTCTTGTGCGGCAGGAATCCGGCAAAGATGAAGCCGTGCTCGCCGAATCCGCTCAGTGCGACCGCCGTCGTCACGGCCGCCGGACCGGGTATGGAGGTGATGGTTACTTCCGCTTCGCGGCAGAGCCGGATCACGCGCGCGCCGGGATCGGAAATACAGGGCATGCCGGAATCGGTTACCATCGCGACGGCCTGTCCGTCGTGAATGCGTTCGACGATCTGCTCCGCCCGCTGGTTTTCGTTGAACTTGTGACAGCTCATCAGGTGCGTGCCAATATCGTAACGGTCGGTCAGCCGGCGGGTATGCCGGGTATCCTCGGCCACGATCAGGTCGGCCTCCTTGAGGGTTTCGAGTGCGCGGAAGGAGAGATCGCCAAGGTTTCCGATGGGGGTGCCCACAATGTAGAGTCCTGCATCCATGCGGCAAACAGTAGGAGATAATGCCGGAGCCGCCAACCTGAATCGATCTGATCAGGCTTGAAACGTTCCCCGTCAGCCGACACGATGGTTTGGTGCTTACCGAAATCGAAAGAAAACGCGCGATCAATGTGATCATCATCACCCAGTGCCTGGGAATGGTGATCCTTGCCCTGTTCCAAAACGGATTTTATCTGAACTATTTCACCAAGCTGGGAATCTCCAGCGCGGCGATTGCCATGCTGTTTGCGCTTCCGCCGCTGCTCGGCACCTTTGCCCTGCTTCCGTTCGCCTTTTATTCAGACCGGTTCGGCAAGAAGAGGCTGGCCCTGATCGGGCAGCTGCTGCTGATCGTGAGCCTGCTGATATTGATGGGGGCGGGGTGGTCGATTGCCGGACTGGCGCTGCCGCTTGTGGTGGCATCGCTGGTGTTGTTCAGCATCGGTTTCAGTCTGCAGGTGGCCAACTGGTTCGCCCTGCTCAATCCGATTATCCCGGAGGAGATCCGCGGCCGCTTCTTCGGGCGTTTACGCGTCAGCTTTCAGACGGTCAGCATCCTCTTCACACTGCTGGCAACCCGCGTCCTTGAGGGCAGTCCCTCGATGACGGCTTTTCAAATCCTGCTGAGTATCGTGTTTGCGGCTTCGCTGTTGCGCTACTACACCTATGCCCGGATTCCGGAGCTGGAGAATGCCGCCGGCGAAACCGGGAACCGGCAGACTTTTCGGTCGGCCTTTTCGGCCCTGTTGCGGGTGACGGGGTATATGCAGTTCAATGGCTATGTTTTTCTGATTACGCTCTTCACGGCCGCGGTGCCGATTGTGTTTGGATTGATGCAGAAGGATATCTTCTTTTTTTCGCCGGCGCAGATTTCTCTGATGGGCATGTTCTTTCTGGTGGGCGGGATCATCGGTTGCTGGGTGGGCGGCCCGCTGGTTGACCGCTTCGGCACCCGGTTTGTTTTTTTGGTTGCGCACATGGCCTATGCCGCCGTCATGCTGGCCATGCTTACAAGACATTGGGTGCCCTGGTCGCTCGCGGCACATGCAGGGGGTTGTTCGCTGCTCTTCAGTTTGATTATCGGCATGGCCGGGGTGGGGGTGAGCTCCGAAATGCTGGCGTTGATTCCCGAAACCAACAAAGCGCTCTCCACGGCCTGTACGCTGACGCTGATCAACGGAGCGACCGCCGTGTCGGGCATGCTGGTCGCTCGCGCCATCAGCTGGGAGATTCTTTCGTCCGAGTGGCAGATGCTGGGCCGCACCTACAGCGCCTACGACACCCTGCTGCTCGCCTTCGCGGTTCTTACCCTGCTGATGCTGGGGGCGATCAGGCTCGTGCCGAAGATCGTCAGGCAGGTCCAGCTTATGCCCGGAAGTTATCCGCGCATCTAGCTGCTATTGCTGGTCGACGAGGGAGTCGAAATAGGCATCCAGCCGCTGGCCGCCATTGGCCTGAATCGTATTTTCCATGGTTCGGAAGGAGCGGATGCGCGCCTGCTCCAGGGAGCGATGTGCTTCGCGCCCCTTGTCGCCGACCGATGCGACGATGTTGCCGCCGGCCTCCTTGATCCGGAGGGCCAGTTCGTAGCGGACAAAGACCATGCCCCGCGTGCGTTCCCCGGTGTCGGTAATCTCCACGCGGCCGTCGATTTCGAGCACGGCGGGTTGGCCGATGACGAAGCCATAGCCGGTGATCAACTCCACAAGGCAGGCGGTCATGCGCCGTTCGGTATCGCCCGCAATCGAAATCTGCACATTGATCTGCCTGGCCGCATCCGCCAGCGCCGTGCGCAGCTCGTTGAGGTTGTAGTTCGGCGCGGCCGCCGATGCGGACGGGGAGTGAATGATCTTGAGCTGGCCGAGCAGATACCGGCTTTCTTCGGCGTGGCGGTTGGCGGCACGCAGGGCGGCATATTTTTTCAACGGATCCGTGCTCCCGGCCTGTGCGATATAAAAGTCAACACGTGCCGTGAGCTCGTCGATTTTTCCGCGGTAGATGGATGCGGTCTGCCGGCGGTCAAAGTAGGCGACGGCATGGTAGCGGCCCTTCTTATCCTTCCACGCCTCGGCATGCTGGATGTTGTAGAGGGTCTGGGACGAAAGAATGCTGATGTCGGCCGTGAAATCGGTAGTGCGCTCGAACGAGGTAGTGGTTTCGCGGGTCTGGTCGAGCAGGCGTTCATCGGATTCGATATGGGCCTCGAAAATCCGCGCCAGATTACCGGCGGCGGCGTTCTCCGCGGCACGGCGCGTATCCCCTGCGCCCACAGCCACCAGAAAGCGGTCTTCAGGGTAGGCCGATTTTGGATTCGCCAGCCACTTCGGCGGGCCGCCTGTCAGACTCTTGCATCCGACCTGGCTCAACAGGAGCGCTGGCAGAATAATTTTCAGGCAGAATAATTTTTTCATGCGAGCAGTCCTTAGTTCAGGTACGAAGATTCAAGCACATTGAGACGGCCGGCTTCAATGGAAACCCCGGGGCGATCATCGGTATGAAGAAGCATGCCGTGGGTGGAATAATAGTTGACCTGGACGTCATAGACGCCTTCGGGCAGATGGATTTCGCGAATCGCGGCCTCGGCCGGAAAAAAGCGGGAGATGCGCAGGTCGGCGTTTTCGGTCTGGTTGACGGCCAGGTCGGCGGCCAGCCGGGCAAAGAACGCCGCGCCCGTATCCATGTTCTCCGTCATTTTCTGCTTGGCCTGTTCAGCGGCGATGCCCTTGACCACCGCGCGCGTCAGGGTCTTGAGATAGATCAGCGGTTTCTTGATGTTGAAGGTTTCCTCGGCGGCATTTTCGAGACTCTCGATCGGCTGCAGGTTTTCAGCGGTTGTGCCGGATACCACGACTTCAATTCGTCCGACTTTCGATGCGCGCTTCTGTATGCGGGGGAGCTGGATCTTGAAGTGGTAGCCGGCGCTCACTCCGGGCCACGCAATGAAACTGAGTCCGGCGAGGTTCTGCCGGCCGAGATAATTTTCGGATGAACCGCCGAGCACGATCATGTTTTCCTCGGAGTGGATGTAGAATGTGCCGGCCTTTTTGTCGGGGGCCGCTCCGCTGAAGGCCAGCACGTTGAGCCGCGCAAGGGGTGCACGAACCCGTTCGGTGGAACGGGAAAAATCCGGTATCCGGAACGGATGGACGACGGGCTGGAGCTTCCAGCCCCGCGCGATTTTTTCCAGGTCGATACGGACATCGTCCCACTTGGCATCGTTGCGGTAGAGCAGCATGCTGAGATAGCGGCCGAGGGCGGATTCCTGGAAATAGCTTTTGCCCGGCCGGAAGGTTTCGCGGGCTTCTTCGGCCCGGCTGAGCCTGCCGGCCATTTTCGCATACTTGCTTTCGAGCTGAGCCAGCTTGTTGTTGATGCGCCGCACCTCGACAAAGGCGGAGTCGTTCTCGCCCAGCGCCAGATAGTTGAGCGCCTTGAACGCATTGAGGTAGACATCCTCATAGTCCTCGCCGGCATAGGTCAGCGCATTGTCGTTCAGCAGCAGCGAAGTGGCGGCGCGCGAGAGGCTTTTGGTAAAGTTTTCCTCGATCGCGCGCTCGGCCTTTTCGAGAAATTCATTGCTCTTTGCGTAGTCGCCGTTCCAGTGGTGGAGCATCCCGATGTCGAGATAGTAGACCACCCGGTCCTTGCGCGTGTAGGCGGTGTGCTTGCCCGCTTCGATGCGGGCGATGGCCGCGGGATAATCCGCCTTTGCGAGCAGCAGATCGATGCCGGCATAATGCGACTTGTCGGTCCGCAGGCTGGCGCATCCGGTGAGGAGCAGCAGGGCGGTAACGATTAGTGCTGGGAGTACACGGCGCACGTTCATGGGCTTTCAGCGTGCGGCAGTGCCGCACGCGGATTGCGAGAGGGTTACCACTTCACGCTGCGGCGCTTGACGAACTTCTTGATTTTCTTGTCGCCGATCCAGACCTTCTCGTTGGACTCGAGATGGATGAGTTCCATATCGACCTGATAGAATTTCACCGCCCGTTTGCCTTCCTCGTCGGTGATGGTCTTGATGCTGCCCTGAAGCATGTAGTCGGCGCCGGTTTCGGCGGCGAGGCGCTTCTGGGTTTCCTCGCGAGCCCAGGTTTGCTGCTCGGTGCGTTCCTCGCGGAGTTCACCGCGCTCGATCCTGTTGGCCACGAAGGTCACGCGCCCGTTGTTGACCAGATCACGCTCCAGATCCTTGGTGAAGGTTTCGGTTTCGATGTGTTCGGAGCTTTTGTTGCGCACGGTGCCGACGATAATGACCGGTTTCCGGGCGTTTCTGGCCGTAAATTCTTCGACCCAGGGGCGGCTGGCAATGTCGGCAATCATTTCGCCGGAAACCAGCTGGGCATCGGTATCGTTCCAGCGGCCGGAAATATCGATGGCCTCATCGACCGCGACGCGGCTGACCTTGGTTTTGCAGCCGGTCAGGGCCAGAACGGATACGAGGGCGAGGGTATACAGCAGATGATGTTTTTTCATGGCGTGATCCTCCTGTGGTTTGCATGTCGAACAGCTCGAAGGGAAGAGTATCGATTGCGCCTTTGGAGGTCAATCGCAAGCTGGAGCGAAGCGTTTAGTTATTTCGTCAGCTCGCGGATGATGACATCAAAGTCGGGGTCGCGGATCAGGTCGGTGATCCTGTCGGCGCTGAGCAGGTTTTTCGCCTTGAGACGATCAATGCTGGTCTGGATCTCTTCGTTGCTGCCGAAGCGGGCCAGCCGCCCGCAGAGCTCCGCCTTGTTATCGTTTTCCCACACCACGCCCAGCTCGCGCAGTTCCACGAGGGTGGCCCGGTCGTTGAAAAGCCGTTGCAGGGAGGCGTTCTGCTCAATCCGGACGGGATCGCCGCTCAGCAGATCGTCGACAAACTGCGGGTCGGAAGCGAGCTGCTGCATGGAGTCGGAAGCAACGACATTTTCCAGATGCTGCATGCCGCGCGCCGGATTGCTGATGACCCGCGCCGTGGCTGCCGCCTGCGACTCACGCCCATTGCGGGACACCGCCAGGTTGACGATTTCGTATACCGCGCGGCGGGCGAAGCGCCCGAACGCGGAGCGGTTTGCTCCGGGCATCGAACGGCCGTTGATCCCGACGGCGAGGAGGTCGCCCAGCCAGAACAGGAATACCAGCGATAGGACCGCCACGCAGAAGTTGATGCCGCTGCCGCCCATGCTGCTGTACCACGGAAGTGTGAAGCCTTCCTGTTTCTGCCTGTCTCGGCGCTCATCGCGGATGTGGGTCATCACGACGTGGAAGATGAAGGTAATGATCACGAACGTGAACCCCGCCAGCACCGGAATGGTCACGATGCGCGGACGGTGGGCGATCTCGGCCAGCCAGCCGCCGATGTAGCGCCCGGCGACATAGGCCAGCCCATAGGCCAGTACAAACCGGACTACGCCGAGCAGTGAGAGCAGAAAGCCCTTTCGCCATCCTGTATAGAGACAGAAAAGAAGAACCGCTATCACCAGTATGTCGATTACCATGTGCATCGGAATCCGATCGATTGAACGAAGGAAAGATAGTTTGTTATTTGGAGTCCAGAAAGCCTAAAATGGATATCAGCTACTGCGTATAGCGTATTGGTCTGCAGGAGGAATGAAATGGAGCCCCACGGGTAAACCCGTGGTTCCCATTACATGACCCGCCTTCGCCAAAGGCTACGGCGTGGTTCATCCGCCCGTCGCGATGGGGGACATCGCGCCGAAGCAGATGAGCGGACATTCCTC
>JABDQT010000299.1 GCA_013042165.1 Kiritimatiellales bacterium
CATTTGATTGGGGCCGACATAGAAGCGCTCAAATCCCCATTTCCAGAAAAAGACCAGAACAATCACGACGACAACCAGTGCTCCGATAATTCTTGCAACATTCTTCATTTCGCACCTCCCTTCGCCGGTGCGAACGCATCGAAGATACTGCCCCCCCCTTTGTCATCGGAACTGAGCACGGAGGAAACGTTCGGACCCAGTTTTTCATAGAGCGTGTAGCGCGCAAAATTTTCGCCGCTGCCGAGTGCCGTCACCCGGTTTTGCAGTACGGCCGCCTCGGCCTCGTTCTGCGCCCTGATGGCATCCTTCTCACCATCAGCGGTGAGGATAATGGCTTCCGACTGGAACAGAGCCGCTTCGTATTCGACCTTCGCGACATCGAGCTCCTTCTGCGCGGAAATCAGCCGTACACTCTGATCCTGCTCGGCATCGATCACGGCGCGGATGCGCTTGGTGTCGGCCTCGACCTTTTCACGGTTCTGGATGGCGAGCATCTCCTGCTTGGTCAGCTCGGCCTTCGATTTGGCCTGCACAATCTGCTGCTCATATTTGGCTGCATCCTGCACCGCCAGCTCGCGGTCGCGGTTGATACTGGCAATCTCGTCGGGAACGATGACCTTGCGAACCCCGACCGCCTTGATGTCCACGCCCCAGCCCTTCGACTTGTTGCGCAAATGCGCTTCCAGATCGTTCTGAAACTTCTGGCGCGTTTCGCCGACGATAAAGTTGACCGCCGGATGCTTGCTGCCCTCAATGCGGCTGAATCCGCGGGCACGCGGCAGGATGAGCTTCTTGATAATGTCGTCCATATCGCCGACGCGGTGGGCGAGAAACGCCGCCTCATCGCGCTGCAGACCGAATTCGACATACCCTTCAACCGTGACGGTGAATCCATCCAGGGTCAGGAAGTTGATGACGTCCGCGCCGGACATGTCGAAGCGCTGGCTCTGCAGGTTGACCTCGACGGTGTTGTAGATATAGGGATTGAGGTAGTAGGTGCCCGGATCGAGCACGCGGGAAAGCACGCCCTTGAGCCCCTCATCGACCATGAAGGTATTGCGCTCTGCTTCCGGCACCCGATTGTTGAGTACGTCCTTTCCGGTGAGGGCTGTCATTACACCCACATGGCCCGGACGGATGTTGATGGCGTCGAACAGGGCCACGTTGTAGGCATAGGGGTTGATGCGATATTTCCCCGGGCGCAGAATTTCCTGCACGATCCCGCGCTGGCTGTCGGCCGCAATGATTTCGCCCGGCGGCAACTCACTGCCAAAGAGGCGGGTCATCACGCCCAGTTTGCCGGCCGGCACGTCGAGGATGCGCTGAATCCGCCAGCTCCACGTGTAGGGATTCTTGAAGTAGCGGCCTTCCGGAAGCACATCCAGCTGAATGCCCTTCTGCCCCTCTTCCAGTGCGATCACCTGCCCCTTCGAAAGGTTGTCGCCCGTCTTGCGGATCAGTACCGCAATCTCTCCGGCACCCGGTTCGATACGGCAGAAAAACCAGAAAAAGATGAAGCCTGTAATCAGCGCACCGACCACCAGCACCGGTATCGATGTCAGTAATGGAATGTTCAGCTGCACCTTCGGCGGCTTGAAGTCCGCGTTGTTGTCCATACCCTGCCTCCTGTGTTTTGCATGACTCCCCGAGAGATTATCACGGCCATCTGAATCGGCCATAATAAACCGGTTGAATTTATCCTTCCTGAATCATTGAGAACCCTCCGGCGCTCTGTTAATCATAACGGTTTATAAGCGAAACCATTTACAGGAGACACACCATGGCCATACATCCCGATGCCGGAAAGCCCGTTGCGAAGGAAAACCTGATTGATGTCGCGGAGCTCGTCAGTCTCTATTATGAAACACAGCCCGACGTGACGAATCCCGACCAGCGGGTCGCCTTCGGCACCTCCGGGCACCGCGGCAGCTCGCTGAATACCAGCTTTACCGAAGACCACATCATGGCGATCGCACAGGCCATTTGCGAATACCGCGCCGCCCAAGGCACCACCGGCCCGCTCTTTATCGGCAAGGATACCCATGCGCTTTCCATCCCCGCCGAAAAAACCGCACTCCAGGTTTTCGCGGCCAACGGCGTAACGGTCATGATCGACCAGGATGGTGGCTACACCCCCACCCCGGTCATCTCGCACGCGATCCTCGCCTATAACAAGGGCCGCACCGAGGGCCTGGCCGATGGCGTGGTAATCACCCCGTCGCACAACCCGCCCGACAACGGCGGGTTCAAATACAATCCGCCCAACGGCGGCCCGGCCGACACCGACGCCACCGGCTGGATTGCCGACCGCGCCAACGAGCTGCTGGCCGAAAACAACGACGAGGTCGAAAGCCTCTACTATCC
>JABDQT010000301.1 GCA_013042165.1 Kiritimatiellales bacterium
GTTTATTCGCATGCAGCACAATCGAGCCATTAAGCAGGCGTATGACGCGCTCTTTGCGCGTTGGGGTGAACAGCACTGGTGGCCGGCGCGAACCCGGCTGGAAATGATGCTGGGCGCCATCCTGACACAGAACACGGCATGGACGAACGTGGAGAAGGCGATCGCCAATCTCAGAAAAGCCGATGCATTAAAACTTGAAGTGCTGGATAGAGCGACCGAAAAACAGATCTCCGAATGGATCCGGCCGGCGGGCTACTTCAACCAGAAGGCCGGCTACATCAAGAGTATGATTGAAACCATCCACGACCGCTTTGACGGGTCGCTCAAAATACTGTTTGCACTCGACACCCCCACCCTGCGCAAGGAACTGCTCACGTGGAAAGGAATCGGACCCGAGACGGCGGATTCGATTTTACTGTATGCCGGGAAGCGCCCGGTCTTTGTGGTGGATGCCTACACTCGGCGCGTCTGTTCCCGCCACGGATGGTGCAGCCGAAATGCGTCTTATGATTCGATCGCCAGCCTCTTTACCGATAACCTGCCCGCCGATATCCGACTCTACAATGAATACCATGCCCTGATCGTCCGGCTGTGCAAGGAGCACTGTACAAGCAAGCCCAAATGCGACGGTTGTCCGTTGGAGAAGTTTTTGTAGGGCTGGAACGGTCAACGACCTTCCAGCCATTGCGGGAAGTTTTTCAACCGTTCCCGCCCTACAAGATTAGCCATCGAGCTTTTGCTTGAGCATCTGCATGACGGCACCGGGATTCGCCTTGCCACGGCTGGCCTTCATAACCTGACCCATCAAAAAGTTGATGGATGCCGCATTACCGGCCTTGTATTCCTCGACCGGCTTCGGGTTGCTGGAAATAGCTTCATCGGCCCAGCCTTCGAGGGCGGAGTCGTCAGAAACCTGCGCCAGCCCCTTCTCTTCAATAACGGCTTTCGGCTCGCCACCATCGATAAAGATCGTCTCGAACACCTGCTTACCCGCACCCGTACTGATGGCTTTGGCATCGATCAGGGCAATGATCTCGGCCAGCTTTTCAGGCGTGATCTTCGACTCGGAGATCGACAGGCCGTGCTCGGAGAGCAGGCGCATCATTTCGCCCATGATAAAATTGGAAACCGCCTTGGCGTTTTGGGTGTGCTTCATGACCTGTTCAAACCAGTCGGAAATATCCTTGTCGGCCGTCAGAATACCGGCATCGTACTCGGGCAGGCCCAGCTCGGCGACATAGCGCTCGCGGCGTTGCGAAGGAAGCTCAGGCAGCTCCGAGCGCCACTGCTCAATTTCCTTTGCGGCAATCTTGACCGGCATCAGGTCGGGTTCGGGAAAATAGCGGTAGTCGTGCGCGTCTTCCTTGGTGCGCTGAATGAAGGTTTCGCCGCGGTCGGAATCAAATCCGCGTGTTTCCTGATCCACGGTGCCGCCACTTTCAAGCACGCGAATCTGCCGATCGATTTCATACTCGATGGCCTGCACGATAAAGGCGAACGAGTTCATGTTCTTGATCTCGACCTTGGAGCCGAGTTCCTTCTGCCCCACCGGACGAACGGAAACATTGACGTCGGAGCGCATCTGCCCCTTCTCCTGATCGCAGTCGGAGATGCCGCCATACTGCATAATCTGCTTCACGGCGGTCATGTAGGCCAGTGCATCGGCGGCCGAGCTCATGCAGGGATTGGAGACGATTTCCATCAGCGCGGTCCCGGCACGGTTATAGTCGACCAGACTCGCCCCTGCGATGTGCGTATTCTTGGCGGCATTTTCTTCCTGATGAATGCGTTCGAGCGTGAACGTCTTCATCTCGCCATCCACATCCAGCTCGATATGGCCACCCAGACAAAGCGGCTCATCCGCCTGCGTGATCTGATAGTTTTTGGACATGTCGGGATAGAAATAGTTTTTACGATCCCATTTGCTGTAGGGGTTGATCTCGCATCCGAGCAGCAGACCCGCCTTGCAGCATAGCTCGATCGCCTTTTCATTCATCACCGGCAGCGCACCGGGATAGCCCAGGCAGACCGGACAGACATGCGTGTTCGGTTCCGCGCCATACTCATACTTGCAGGCACAGAACATCTTTGTGCTCGTCTTCTGCATCACATGGGTTTCAAGCCCGATCGTTGCTTCGTATTTCATGATTCGTATTCCGTAATTCGTACTGCGTATTTTCGCTCTACAGGGCGGGCCGTTTCTTGTGCCATTCGGTGGTTTGTTCGTAGGCGTGGCCGACCTTGAGAATGGTTTCCTCCTGAAACGCATCACCAATGATCTGCAGTCCAATGGGCATGCCGTTGGAAGCAAAGCCGCAGGGCAGCGATAGTGCGCAGTTTCCGGCCAGATTAATGGGCGTAGTCAGGATGTCGTCGAGATACATCTTCAGCGGATCATCGGTCTTTTCGCCCTTCCGGTAGGCCGGCGTCGGCGTGACCGGCGCCAGAATGGCATCGCACTGCTTAAACGTTTCGGTAAAGTCGTCGCGTATCAGCGTTCGCACCTTCTGCGCCTTCAGGTAGTAGGCGTCGTAGTAACCGCTGCTGAGCACATAGGTTCCGAGAATAATGCGCCGCTTGACTTCGGGGCCGAATCCGGCGGCGCGGGTTTTTCCGTACAGTTCGGCGGGATCCTTGCCATCGAGCCGCATGCCATAGCGGATGCCGTCGAAGCGCGCAAGATTGGCCGAGGCCTCAGCCGTGGCAATGATGTAGTAGACCGCAATCGCATACTTCGCGTTGGGAAGGCTGACATCGACGATTTCCGCCCCTAGACCCCGGCAGTGCTCGACGGCATCGCGCACTGCCTTTTCAACCTCGGGATCCATCCCTTCGACAAAGTATTCTTTCGGCAGGCCCAGCTTCATGCCGGCCAATGAAGTGTCGCCGGTCAAGCTCCGGCCAAAGGCCGGTACGGCCATGTCGATTGAGGAGGAATCCATTTTGTCGTGACCGCAGATGGCCTCGAGAAGAACAGCTGAATCCCTCACCGTCTTCGTCAATGGACCGATCTGATCGAGCGACGACGCAAAAGCCGTGAGTCCGTAGCGCGAAACGCGGCCGTAGGTGGGCTTGACGCCCACACATCCGCAAAAAGCCGCCGGCTGGCGAATGGAGCCGCCGGTATCGGATCCGAGCGAGGCGATCGCCTCATCGGCCGCGACGCAGGCGGCGGAACCGCCGGAAGATCCGCCGGGCACATGATCCAGATTCCATGGATTCGAGGTTTTTCCGAGCGCCGCGTTTTCGGTGCTCGATCCCATCGCAAATTCATCCATATTGACGCGGCCGAGCAGTATTGCGCCGGCTTCGCGGAGTTTGGTGATGACGGTGGCGTCATACGGCGCGGTGTAGCCTTCGAGAATTTTTGACGAGCAGGTGCAGGGCTGTCCCTTCACGTTGAGCAGATCCTTGATGGCGATCGGAATCCCCAGCAAGGGCGCGTTCCGGCCCGATGCGCGCGCATCATCGGCGGCCTTGGCCTGCGCTAGGGCGCTCTCGCGATCAAGGGTCAAATAGGCCCCGATTTTTCCGTCGGTCGCGTCAATGGAAGAAAGGACGTCGTTGACAATCTCGACGGAAGTGCATTCGCCAGCTTCCAGCTTATCCAATAGTTCGGCAATCGTGAGTGTGTGCAAGTCAGCCATGGGATTCCTATTGGT
>JABDQT010000304.1 GCA_013042165.1 Kiritimatiellales bacterium
AATAACACCCTTCTTTCCGTGTCTTCTGTGGTGCTCATATCTTTTTGTACTTGTTCTTAATCGTGGCTCACATCCTTTCTTCATCCGTCTAGGGTTTTGCGCAAGACCATTGCGATCGATCCACATACGTTCCGTTCTGCTGGGCATGGATCTCTTCCGTAGTCCGCGTTCTGGATAGGCTGCGAAGAAAAATCCGGCAGTCCGGAAAATTCCGCAAAGCCTCCGCCTTTTCCTCCTCCGACCAGGGACCTCCTAGACAGTCAAGAAAGAGGGGTTCTTCCTCCGGGTGAATCCGTTCCTCCAGTTTTTCAATCCTGCGGTCTCTGTATTTCATGACTCATTCCTTTCCTGGTTATGTTCTCTTGTCTTCGGAGCGCCGACCAGCGCACTGCCTTCGCGCTCTTCGTGGTGAACTGTTTTTCCTGTGATGCCATATGCTGTTCCAGCCGGATCAGCCGCCGTTCGATTTCTTCCAGTTCCCGCACCCGGATAGCGTGCCTGAGTATGTCGTTGCAAAGCATCCGTCGCAGCCGCTCATCTTCCGTATCCAGAAGCCGATTCAACTCCATGGCAGCCCGTGTGGTTTGTGATTTGATCGATGAAAGCGCTTCCGTCATTGCATCGTCGCGGCGACGGGTCAGCTCATTTGAAAAGTCGGGCTGTGCCAGCCAGCGATAGGCCGTCGTTCTTCCTATGCCCGCCGCTCTGGCCGCGGCCTGGATGTCGGGATTCTTAACGAGTTCAACCAGCAGCAGGTTTTGCCGGGCTGATAAGCCGCTTTCGGGTCTTTTCTTCATTTTTCATCCTTACGTTTGATTCCTCGCCTTAGGTTAAGGAGTGACGTTTATATGCAGTCCTCAATCTAAGTATGAAAATCAAACGAGAGCGAATCGGCCTGCAGATCATGGAAGAAAAAGGAATGGTGTTCTGTTGTGTACCGCGGTGTTCCGTGCAAATTTCTGATTTGTTGGAAGGTCGGACTATATTAGAATAACCACCGAATAATGGGAATACGTGATGAGTATGCTGATTCAAAATGCAGAGTTCGATGGAGTGGAAACGGATGTGCTGATCGAAGGCAACCGTTTCAAGGCCATCGGCAAGGATATCACCTCGCCGGATGCGGAGGTCCTGGATGCAAGCGGTATGGCCATCGTTCCGACCTTTGTGAATGCCCATACTCACGCCTCCATGACGCTGCTGCGCAGTTATGCTGATGACCTTGAACTGCACGACTGGTTGACCAACTATATCTGGCCGCTCGAAGAAAAGATGGACGAGGAGGCGATTTATCACGGGGCCCGTCTTGCCTGCCTTGAGATGATCAAATCGGGCACGACCTGCTTCAACGACATGTACTGGCATTTTCATGGCGTGGCCCGCGCGGTGGAAGAGATGGGCATCCGGGCCACCCTGTCCTCCGTATTTATTGATTTCAGCGATCCAGCCAAAGCGAAGGAGCAGCGCGAACTGACCAAGCGTCTCTTTCGAGAGGTGGAGCAGTACTCCGACCGAATCAAATTCGCGCTGGGTCCACATGCAATCTACAGCGTGTCGAAAGAATCAATCAAATGGGTGAAGCAGTTTGCCAGGGAAAACAACCTGCTGATACATATACATATTTCGGAAACCCGGAAAGAGGTCGACGATTGCCTGGCCTTATATGGTCTCCGGCCGGTTCAGTGGCTGGATAAGATCGGATTTCTGGGCCCTAACGTAATTGCCGCGCATGCCATTCACCTGATCGACAGCGAAATCGAGATTCTGGCACGCAATGATGTGCAGGTGGTGCACAATCCGGTGGCCAACATGAAACTGGCTTCGGGCAGCATGCCGTTTGGTAAAATGAGGGACCGCGGAATTCGAATGGCACTGGGTACGGACGGCTGCTCCTCAAACAACAATCTGGACATGCTGGAGGAGATGAAGGTCGCCGCTTTGCATGCCAAACTCCTGCTGCGGGATCCGACCGCGCTGCCGGCCGGAGATGTGTTCGACATGGCCACGGTCAAGGGGGCGCAGGCGCTCGGTATTGATTGCGGCAAAATCGCCGAGGGGATGCTGGCCGACTGCATGCTCGTCGACCTGTCCAATCATCGGCTGGCTCCGGGATACAACGTCATCGACGACCTGGTCTACAGCGCCGACAGTTCATGCATTGACACCGTGATTTGCGACGGAAAGATCCTTATGCGGAACGGATGCGTCGCAGGCGAAGAGGAGATTGTTGCCGAAGCCCGGAAGTACAAACAAAAATTCCAATGACTGGAAACTCGGTTGGGACTGAGCTCCCAGCCATTGGAACCAAAGGAGAGTGGTTACCGCAGGGGACGATGAGGATGTCTGACCTGCATTGAAATGGCTCGGGGTAAAGCAAAACGTTCCAACGACTGGAAGCTCGGGAGGAGGTGAGCTCCCAGCCACTGGAACTGAGGGAGATGGGTGGTTAGCAGCGCGAGCATCGGCACCAGTCCAATCATGGTCATGCTGTTGCATGTCATGGATACTGCATCGGACTCTGGGAACCACATGGTCATTGCTGCCTCATTAAGTTGAAAAGATATATAGCATTTAGCGGGCCATAAAGGCTTTGAAGTTGTGCTTTTGCTGCGGATTCGTTGTTTTTGCATGGTTTTTCATTGTGGCCCTGGACGTCGTTTTTCACAGATTTGCCACAAATGCGAATTTTAGCCTGTTCATTGTTCTCGTTTCCGATTCCTGAGTATCACGGCACGATAACTTCAGCGTATTGCAAAAAGGTGTTCCAACGGCTGGAAGCTCAAGAGGAGGGTAAGCTCCCAGCCATTGGAACCAAGGGAGAATGGTTATCCGGTAGCGACGATGATCATCATTGCAATCATGCTCAGGCCGGTGAGGACCATCGAGACTTCAATTGCAATGATTGACCATACCTTCATAGCTGCCTTCTTTAATGGCTTAGTATTAGCAACATATGGGCCAATATTTTCCGATCATCCAACCACACTGCACCTGCTGGGAAATTCGATATACAGTAAATAGAGGTTGCAACACCGCAAAAGCCTTTTAGACTCGTTCGGCATCGGGAGACAATGACATGAGTACAAAAAAAACGTTTAAGCCGGATCAGCGCACATTTTCATCGGTTGTGGTGGATGGTGCAGAACGGGCTCCGAGCCGTGCCATGCTGCGCGCTGTGGGCTTTAAAGACGCCGACTTCAAGAAACCGCAGATCGGCATTGCATCCACCTGGAGCATGGTGACGCCTTGTAATATGCATATTGACCGCTTGGCGGAGGAGGCTGTAAAGGGGGTCGCTGTGTCCGGCGGCAAAGCGGTGCTCTTCAATACCATTTCGATATCTGACGGCATTTCCATGGGGACCGAAGGCATGAAATATTCCCTCGTATCACGGGAAGTCATCGCCGACTCCATTGAAGCGGTCGTGGCCTGCGAAGGGTTCGACGGGGCCGTGGCTTTCGGGGGGTGCGATAAAAACATGCCGGGCTGCCTCATCGCTCTGGCGCGCCTCAACCGTCCGTCCGTGTTTGTCTACGGCGGCAGCATTAAGCCCGGGTGCTATTGCGGGAAGGATATCGATATTGTTTCGGTCTTTGAGGCGGTCGGCCAACATGCCAAGGGGGAGATTAGCTCGCGTGAGCTCTCCGATATTGAGCGTAACGCAATTCCCGGTGAAGGATCGTGCGGCGGCATGTATACCGCCAATACAATGGCGTCGGCGATCGAGGCGCTCGGTATGAGTCTGCCCAATAGCTCTTCACGTGTCGCGGCGTCACGGGACAAGTCGCAGGAGGCCCATGCGGCCGGCCGCGCCGTCATGCATCTGGTGGAGCGCGGGATCAAACCTTCCGACATCATGACGCGACAGGCTTTTCTTAATGCGATCGTGGTTGTGACAGCACTGGGCGGATCAACCAATGCCGTATTGCATCTGCTCGCCATGGCTAAAGCCGCACGGGTCAATTTGAAGCTGAGCGATTTTACGGCCATTGGCAAGAAGGTGCCGGTGCTGGCCGACCTCAAACCAAGCGGACGATATGTCATGGCCGATCTGGCCGCGATTGGTGGTATTGCTCCGCTCATGTCCCGGCTCCTGAGAGAGGGTCTTATCGATGGCAGCTGCATGACGGTTACAGGTAAGACGATCAGACAGAATCTCGCACTCGTGAAACCGTATC
>JABDQT010000305.1 GCA_013042165.1 Kiritimatiellales bacterium
AATACGCTGGGTCGCACGGGGCTTGGATGCCTTCTTTGTTTTCACCCTCGGCTTTTTAAGATCCATTTTCGGTCGGTCAACAGGCGGCGGCGGAACAAATTTTTTCTCCGCTTTCTTGATGGCCGTAAAGACCACCAGCCCACCGGCCACGGCCAGAAGCGCGAGATGGATCGCCGCAGTAAGAATCACCGCGGTGGGTGCTCCCTTAACCAGACCTTTCCGTTTACGACTCTCTCGCTTCATGACCAGCCTCGTTTATAACGCTTTACTGAAAGTAAGACTTTCCACCTGTGCGGCGGCACAGGCATCCATCACATTGATGACCCGCTCATGCAGCGCATTGCGGTGCGGCAGGATATTGACGAAGAACGGTGACTGCTGCGATTTTGCAACGGCTTTCAGGCCGCGCACCTGGTTAACCAGATCATCGAGCCTCTCATCCTGCTGAGGGAACTGCAGACCTTCCAGCACCACGGTGCCGTCTTCACCAATTTCAATCAGCACCTCGAGGGGAATTGTCACCACGTCCGTCGAGGCAACCGTCGCCGGAAGAATGAATGAGATATCGCCCTCTTTTTTAATCAGCGAGGCCGATACCATGAAGTAAATCAGCAGCAGAAAAACCACATCAATCAACGGGGCAATCTGAAGCTCCAGCTTGACCGGCTCTAATCCTGTACTTAGATCCATGAAATCCTCTCCTGCATGAAAAATCCGCGGGTTTACTCCTCGAATGCCGAATAGATCAGGTCGGTGGCTCCCACTTCGGCGCAGGCCTCCATGATCTCTTCATTCACCTTGTATCGGACAGCACGGTCGGACCGGATCTGGATACGCAGTTTAGGATCCCGCTCCAGCTCCGGCTCAAGGCGCTGCTTGAGCTCCTCGATCGTCACGACATCATGGCCGACATACAACGCACCGTCCTTGGTGACGGAGATGAGGAATCGCCCGGTCTCGTCCTCGGGCACCTTGGCGTAGATCGCCGTGGGAACATCCACCGCCACCTTCGTGTCCACAATCTGGGATGCCACAACAAAGAAAATGAGAAGGAGAAAAACCATGTCGATCATAGGCGACATATCAATCTCAACATCTTCTTCCTCTATGTTTTCTTCAAGATTCATTCTTCTCTCGCAATTCGGTCAACAGCGACGGTTTGTCTTCCATTTTTTCCAGGTCTTCGAGTTCCAGGAAGCTGGACGGACGTTTGCCGGTTTTGAGCGCATCAAAGAGGTAGCTCATATTGCGGCCGAGCGTCGCCAGCGTTTTTCCGAAGCCCTTCTTGAAATAGAAGAAGAAGAACATCGCCGGGATGGCAATTATCAGCCCGGTGGCGGTCGTAATCAGCGCTTCCCCGATGTTTGCGGCCAGCAGCTCGGGCTTGCCCATGCCCTGCGAACCCATGGTCTGGAAGGCTTTAATCATCCCGGAAACCGTTCCCAGCAGCCCCACCATCGGAGAAGTGGCCCCGATGATAGAGAGGTAGTCGATCGGCTTCATGAGCTTCGACATCTGTTCAACGGAGGCCTCTTTGACCGACGCGTCGACCTCGTTAAAGTCCGTTACGCCGTCGAAGACGCGGTCGAGCCCGGCACCGAAGGAGTTGGTGAACATGGAGGGATGCTTGCGGCAGTAGATCAGCGCTTCGCGCACTTTCTGATTGAGCATCATTTCGAGCAATTCCGGCATCATCTCCTTGTGCAGGAGCGTTTTGGGGCGCAAGGAAATAAAGTTCTGAATCGTAAAGAAGACCATCATGAACGACAGCACCCCCAGCGGAATCATCGCCCAACCGCCCGTAATGATGAGTTCAAGCAACGTGGCGTTTTCCTTGGTCAACGCCGCGGCTGTTTCCGCGGCTGCTTCCGCCGCTGCGGGTTCCTGAGCCCACACGGACAATGCGGCACCGAATAACAACATTATCAAACCACCTGTTTTCTTCATTTGGTACTCCTTTTCGCTTCCGTCTCTTTTTTCAATTGTTCAACTTCAATTCGCAGGGCAGTCGCTTTCTCCGCGACCTCCGACCCCTCGTAGAGTGCCTGCACCTGTCGCGCTGTCACATCGGCGGCATCCAGCATGCCCAGTTCCACATAGAGCCGGGCACTCAACAACTCGCTCTTGGCAATCCACTTTTCATCATAGGCATGGTGCACAATCGACTCGGACAGGATCTGAAGGGCCTTTTCCGGCTCCCCTTTGGCCCATTCGGTGCCGGCGGTAAAATAGAGCCTGGCCGCCGGGTCGGTGATGGTTGCGAGCCGTTGCTCCGCCGCGTTCAGCCGGCTTTCGCTGAGGCCGGCATCTCCATCTGCGCCGGCTGTCGAGGCCGGTTCGGAACCGAGCGCGAATCCTGCAGCAAACAGCAGTATTGAAAACAAGAGCATCCTGTTCATAGTTCAGTCACCTCCGCATCAAGATTCACCGACGGATCGGCCTCGAGCCCCTCCGCGATCATTTGGCTGATCTCCAGTACTTCCTCCGGGCCGAGGGTGGACCGTGCAACCTCGGCTTGCGGCAGCGTATTCACATATTTATCAAACAGCATGGCTCGGTAGGTGTTCCGCATATCATTTTCGAGTTCGAGCTTTTGCAGGCAACGGGCGCTGGCAAGATAGCCCTCCGCAGCCCAGTAGCCCTGCGCGTATCCCTTGTAGAGGAAATAAACCCGCTGATACCATCCGAAGGCCTGACGCGGATCGCCGGCCTCTTCTTCAACCAAACCCAGGTAGTAGGTCGCTTCGGCATACGGTTCGCCGCGCCAGTCGCGCACGGTAATCATCGCGCGGAAGGTTTCGCGTGCCGCATCAAAATTGCCTTGCTGAAGCTCAATCCGGCCCTTCATGATCTGTGCCCAGGCCGCGGCGGGTTCGGTTCCGTAAAGCGCCTGGGTCTCGGCAATAATTTTCAGCGCCACGTCGTACTCGCCGGCACTGAATAATCCGTATGCACGCAGCTTGAGTGCCGTGCGCATGAACTCGGACTCCTCATAACGGACCTGGAAAATATCCAGGATCTCCGCGGCCCGCGAATAGTCTTTTTGCTCAAACGATGCGTCACAGATCACAGAGAGAACCGGCGGGGGCGCCTGTTCCAAATCATCCAGTTCTAAAATCAGCTGTTTACCCAGCTCGATCTCGGCGCCATCCATTGAAGCCAGCAACACCCGCAGGCGCAGTTGGAGCGTGAGATTGTCCGATTCCTGCAGCGAGACGCGCAGGCGCTCCTTCAAGGCCTCGCGCTCGTCGTCTTCCAGCAGTCTTTTGGAGACCTTCAGGAGCTCGGTAATAATCAGATCGACCCCGTCCTGCTGAATATTTCCGCCGTAATTGACAATGGTCTCGCGATAGGCCTCCACCGCCTCGCCGGTCAGGCCCTGCGCCAATTTGGATTTACCGATCCAGTAGGCCGCTTTGGCCACATCCGCCTCTTCGCCATAGCGGTTCAGATAGGCGTTCACCGCGGTGAGTATTTCTTCATAGCGCTCTTCGAGCTCAAACATGCCCGCCATCTGGAAAACCGCATAGGTCGCCTGCCGGGGAAGCTGAGCCGTGGCAATCGCCTCTTCATAATCCCGCTGCGCTTCGACCAGCAAGCCTTTCGAGGCCAGCAGATCACCGCGCATGCTGCATGCGTCCGAATACACTGCGTCGTCGGGCCACGTCTCAATCACTTCGGTAAAGCGCACCTCGGCCTCGTCATATTTTTCCAGTCCGAACAGGCAGATACCGCAGTGAAATGCAGTGGACGGAAGCCAGCTTCCATTCGGCCAGACGGCGGCATAGGCCTCAAACTCGTCGAGCGCTTCCTGATGGTTTTTCAGGAACAGCTGGGCCATTGCATGCCAGTATGTTGCGTTTTCCTGTTGATGCGAGTTCGGGAAGTCGTTCAGCACCCGCTCAAAACCGTCCAGTGCCGCTTTATAATTTAACATGACGATATCAGCGATCGCCTGCATATAGTAGAGCTCGCACTCATACTGAAGAACGATTGGATCGGTCGACGGGATAAACTGTTCAAGGTATGGAAGCAGTTTTTTGATGTCCTTCCAGCGCTCCTGTGTCTGATAGGAACTGGTCAGCGTGTGCGCCACCCGCCGGGGCCCCCTGCCTTTTGCATAGGTGCTCAGGAACTGCTTGCCTCGATCTTCAACCAGCCCATACTTTCCGAGCGGGTCGTACCAAACCATCAGGGATTCGGCAAAGGCGTCCTGCCCTTTCTCGCTGTCCGGATCCAGGCCCGCGATATAATCCAGTGCGGTGACCGCTTCCCATGGGCGCCCCGCGTATGCAAAAAGCAAACCGGTGCGGTACAGCACATCCTCCTCGTACGGCGGCAGCGAAAGGAGAATGCCGACCGACTCTTCGAGCTTGACCAGTTCCAGCGGCTTGGAAGGAAGGCCCAATGCAAACTCACTGGTTGTTTGATCCAAATCGCTCGACTTGTTGCCGAACAGGGTTTCGATCCGGCCCATATCGTTGGTGGAACTTTGAATCTCTACACGGGGAAGGCCCGCGTCCCGGCGCATCTCATTCATCTTCCCGACTTGATATTCCACCATGTCTTCGCGCGGAAGAACCATGCGGTAAAGCATCAGGGCACCATCATACTTCGCCTCCGAAGACAGCGTCGACGCCGCACTCATTAGTGC
>JABDQT010000311.1 GCA_013042165.1 Kiritimatiellales bacterium
CCTCCCGCCTGCATCCGCTGGCCGATGCCCGCGAAGTCGAAGAAATTCTCCAGGGGCTCGCGTCGCGCGAGGACGGCCCCTTCGTGGTCCACCTTCTACGCGAACCCGGTAAGCGCGAACGGCGCTGGGCACAGCTCTTCGGCGGAGAGGTCCAGCTTCCGGAAGAGAATCCCGAGCTGCGACCGAGCGCCGAAAACAAGACCCCTTCCGCGGATCGCCTACAGCAACTGGAAAACGAAATCGCCGGACTCCGGCAGGAGCTGGGCGAGCTCAAGGCTCAATTCGAAACGTTCAAGAACGGCTGACCAAAAAAAAGCCCGCCGATCAAGGCGGGCTTTCCAGGATAAGCCGTTCGGGCTTACATCAGTTCGCCGATCTTCTGCATGAAGTTCCAGCGTTTCTTGGCATCCTCTTCCGCCAGCGCAAACAACGTTTCGGCTTCGTCGGGCGCGGTTTTAAGCAACGAGGTATAGCGACGCTCGTTACGGATGAAGGCCTGGAAGTCGCCCTTGGGCTCGCGTGCATCCCAGGTAAACTTCTTACCTTCTTCACCTGCGGGATTATAGCGATAAAGCGGCCAGTAGCCGCACTCGACCGCGTTCTTGGCGATGGTCTGCGTCTTCATCATATCAATACCATGCGCAATGCACGGAGCATATGCGATGACAATGGACGGACCGTTGAAGGCCACGGCTTCCTGCAGAGCCTTCTGCGTCTGAACCCGGTTGGCTCCCATGGAAATATGAGCCACATAAACCGTACCGTAGCTCATGCACATGAAGCCGAGGTTTTTCTTGCCGGCACGCATGCCGCCTGTCGCAAACTTGGCCACCGCACCGATCGGCGTCGACTTGGATGCCTGGCCGCCGGTGTTGGAATACACCTCGGTGTCCACCACGAGAATGTTGACGTTTTTCCCGGAGGCAACCACATGGTCGAGTCCGCCGTATCCGATGTCATAGGCCCAGCCGTCGCCGCCGAAGATCCATACGGCCTTGTCGACAAAGTAGTCCTGCAACTCGATAATCTTGCGAACCACCGGCGCCGCTTCGGCAGACGCTTCGGCCAGCGCGGTCGGCAGCAGCATCTGGACGGCATTCTGGGCAGCAATGGCTTCGTCGCTCAGTACATTGTCCTGGCAGATTTCAACCGCTTTGTTCAGTGCCGCCGTCAGATCGGCGTTGGTGCCCAGTTCCAGCAGCACAGCCACGGCATTGCGAAGCAGTGCCCGGTTATTATCGACCGCCAGACGGAAGCCCATGCCGTATTCGGCATTGTCTTCAAAGAGCGAGTTTGCCCAGGCGGGACCGCGCCCTTCCTTGTTGGTGCAGTATGGAACCGTCGGGAACGTGCCGCCATAAATGGAGGAACAGCCCGTGGCATTGGCCGTGATCATATGCTCGCCGCAAATCAACGTGACCAGCTTGACATACGGGGTTTCCCCGCAGCCGGCGCAGGCGCCCGAGAACTCGAACAGCGGCTTCTTCATCTGGATGCCCTTGACCGTCTCAACCTTCACACCTTCGAGGTTGTTATCCGGCAGTGCTTCGAAGAAGGTGGTGTTTTCCACTTCGCCGGCCGCACGCTCATCGTCGAGCGTGGTGAACTCCAGCGCCTTGGTCTTGGCCGGGCAGGTTTCCACGCAGACCCCGCAACCGGTGCAGTCTTCGATGTAGACCTGGATCTTGTATTCCAGATCATTTTCATTCTTGGTCTTGGACTTGATCGTCACAAACGTTTCCGGTGCGCTTTCAAGCTCGGCAGGCTTGAGCTGCTTGGCACGGATGACCGAGTGCGGACAGGCCATGATGCACTGGTTGCACTGAATGCAGTTATCCTTGACCCATTTTGGAACACGCGGTCCGATGCAGCGCTTCTCCAGCTTGGACGTTGCCGTCGGCAGCGTACCGTCAAAGGTCATCTTCGAAACCGGAATATCGTCGCCGCGCTGCATCATGGTCGGGAGAATGACTTCCCGCTCGAAGTCGGATGCATCGGCCGGAATCAGATCCGGCAGCACGTAGGACTCGGTGATCTGCGAAGGCACGTCCACCTTCTCGATGGCGGCAACCGCGGCATCGATGGCTTTCCAGTTCATTTCAACAATGTCCATGCCCTTCTGCTCGAAGGTTTTCTTGGCATAATCCTTAATGAGCTGGATGGCTTCGTCTTCCGGCAGCACGCCCGACAACTTGAAGTAGACCGTCTGCATGACGGTGTTGATGCGGAACCCGAGGCCCACATCGAGCGCGATCTGCAACGCATTCACGTTATAGAAGTTGATCTTGCGATCGATAATGATCTGCTGCTCTTCCTTCGTGAGGTGGTTGAACACCTCGGAGGTCGGGATTTCCGAGTTGAGCACGAACGTGCCGCCTTCAGCGAGCGCACCGAGCATGTCGTAGCGGCCGATGTAGGAGACGTTATGACAGGCCACGTAGCCCGCGTGCTGAATCAGGTACGGGTAGTTTACCGGGCTGTCGCCGAAGCGCAGATGCGACGTGGTTACCCCGCCCGACTTTTTGGAGTCGTATACGAAGTAGGCCTGCGCCGTCATATCGGTATTGTCGCCGATAATTTTGATGGAGTTTTTACAGGCGCCGACGGTGCCGTCGGAACCGAAGCCCCAGAAGATGGAACTCTTCACATCACCCGGCTCGATATTGAACTCATCACCCACCGGAATGGAGAGATTGGTCACATCGTCGTTGATGCCCACCGTGAAACCGTGCCATCCACCGGCATCGATGTGATCGTAAACCGCCTTGACCATGCG
>JABDQT010000328.1 GCA_013042165.1 Kiritimatiellales bacterium
CAAAACCTGTAAAGAAATCATGATCGCATGCGGTGAGGTCGGCGCAACCGACCTGATCTATGCGACCTTCGAGGAATAAGCCATGAAGCTGCTTGATGACCTAATGAATAAAAAGGCGGAGCTGCAGATTGCGCCGCTCATCGATGTGGTGTTTTTGCTGCTGATTTATTTCATGGTGACCGCCTCGCTGATTAAAAAGGAAGCAGACCTCTCCTTCATGCTTCCTGCCAAGGTGGATGTGCCGCCGGAAAACATGGATATTCCTATTGAAGTGTTGATCGAGGTTTCCGAACTGGGCGATATCATCGTTGAAGGCATGGTCTTCGGCAAAGATGAGCAGAATCTCGATGATCTGATTTCTCACCTGCTTTCCCTCAAGGAAGCGGCTGATTCATCGGCCAGTGATCTGATTGTGAACATTCTGCCAGCCGATAAGGCGCTTCATGGCCGCATCATCAACGTCATGGATGCCTGCGCCGCGGCGGATGTGAAAAACATGTCGTTCAGTATGACGATGTAAGCCTTGGCCGCTGCAGGAATCCCCGGATTGCTGTAGCGGGCCCTTGGTTGAACGGCGACGTTGATGTTGCTGTCATAAACTCCTGAGCCCGCGTCTCGGAACCTTTAGGTATGACTGAGCCAAAGAAAAAAAAGCGGTTTTTCGCAAAGCATGCGAAATCGAGTGCCATGGTGATCAGTCTGGCTATCCATGGCATTCTGATTCTGGTGGCGATCTCCTTTGTGGCGGTTACCGTTATTCAAAAGAAAGATCAGAGTTTTGAATACAAACAGGTCAAACGCCCAAAGCAGCCGCTGAAGAAGCTGAAGGTTCCGGTCAAGGTCAAGAGAAGCAAGCCCAAACCCAAGTTGCGCCAGCGGGTGGTGGTCAAGAATCTAAGGCGAAATACTCCGGTGTTCCAGATGCCTGAAGTGCGGGGATTTTCCGGCGGCGTCGGGGCCATGGGCGGCGGGGGTGACGGTGTTGAAAGCATTGGCTTCACCTTGCCTGAAATTGACTTTTTCGGGGCCAAGGGTAAGGGTGAAAAGGTTGTTTTTATCGTGCACTTCGGTCCGGCCACAATCGGTGGACAACGCGCAAACCCATTCACCCGCATGACTGGATACACCATTCGCAAGCGTCTCGAAGATATGGTGAACGGCTTGCCGGGATACACGTTATTTAATGTGTTTGCATACTATGTTGGCGATACGATCGCGCTTAATCCAACCATCATGCTGGCCAGTGATGAAAACAAGCAGAAGGTCATGGACTGGATGGCTCCGGTTAATCCGCTTGAGGGCAGATATAAGCATTGTTTTGACTGGGATGATGATTCAAGGAGTCGACTAAAGGAGGCCGAGCGAGCTTGGCCTACCATTGTCACGAATCTCCCGTTCTATTCCATGAAGTGGGCCTATCCATACGAAGTTCCCGACGAGATTACACAGAAATATCTTCCGGAGGGCATCGATTTCAAACATTGGGGCCGCGCGGTTACGGGGGCGGTTCAGACCCAGAAACCCGATGTCATCTTTGTTTTAACCACAAACTACATTGATGGCTGGGGAAATCAGGACAACGGTGAGCCGAACAAGATGCTCAACATCTACAAAAAAATGTTCCAGGATGTTTACGGACCGGATAAGAAATCCTGGCCCAGCATCAATATCGTTGTTTTGGAATCGGCTGCCAGAAGTGGCAGGAATGATAGAAGAGTCACCCCGATGGATAAAATGAACTCGCGGTGGGGTCCTGTTTTTAAAGGTACCCGGGGTGAAGGTACGGTCCTTGAGGATATAACGAAATTCATGAACGAAGATGAAGAGGAGCTGTACCGAAAATACAAGGGCGAGTACGGAAACAACTCGGGAAGATAGTTGTTCTGCCGCGCACCTCGTTAAAAATACGGGATTGCCTGAATACCTTCTTTCGGTCAGTTCATCGGGGAAAAGTTCCTACATAACCCTTGTCTTGGTTTCCAGTCCTGCCTTCGCTGCAGCTTCCGGTGAGCAGAGCACCGATACCGATCCGTTTTCAAACGCCTTGCTGAGCGTTTCGCCAAAAGCATTAAAATGCTTCTGCGTGGTGGCCAGCACCTCATCCCGCAGCTTTTGCCGCTCGGCATCGGTATAGTCGATCAGGTAACGCATGCAGCTGGAATAGCCTTTCGCATCCGGCAACTGATAGGCATCCAGGGTTCCGATGGCGCCGATCAGCGCCCGGGTCAGCTCGTCCTCGCTGAGCTTCAGGTTTTTCAGATAGGCGCCCGTGGCTTTGTAAACTTGCAGCGATTCATTCAGGTTGGGATCGCGATAGGAAGCGAATGTGAAGACGCCGGAGTGTTTATCAAAAGCGCACATGCCGCCATAGGCGCCGCCCTGAACGCGGATCTTTTCCCAGAGCCATGCCGTCTGCAGGTAGCGCGTGATGACCAGCGCGGAGCCGTGCATTTCATAGCCGCAGTCAAACAGATTGGCCGCACAACCCACATAGTTAACCATCGTCGGCGCAGTCAGCGCTTCGGATTTCGGCAGTTTACCTGGCGTCCATGTTTTTGCAGCACACGCACCGGCGTCCGGCATCTGTTCCAGAAACCCATCCAGTGCGTCGAGTACCTGGGGCATGGCTGCAGCATCGACGGTTACATTGATCAGCATGCTTTCGCGCCTCATAAGCACCTGGCAGATCTTTTCGAGCCGCGCGTATACGGCATCCCAATCGTGCTCCAGCATATCGGCCAGCTTACGGATAAAGAAGAGCGCCTCGATTCCGCCGATCTGTTCGCTTACCCAATGCGCTTCGTGGTGGTGCGCTTTCAGGCGGGACATGACCGCTGAATGGCCGCGCGGAACGATGGCCGTTTCCAGTTCGGATTTGTGCTCCAGCACAATCTGTCGAAAGCGCTCCTTGTTGCTGAAGTCCGTGGACAGGAGCACATCGCGTAGAATGTCGAGCAGTTCGCCGGTCTGGTCGATCATGCATTTGCTGCGCAGAAAGAAGCGGGTGACACCGGTTTTGGAATTCTCGAGGGCCGAAATAAACGGTGTACCGTAGATCCCGCCGGTTTTCATGGCGATGCGCTGCGAGAGCGAGACATAGTCCTGCTCTTTTGTGCCCATTTCAAGCAGCACGCTTCCGAGCAGCGAAACGTAGGGGAGATCCTCCTGCTCGAGTCCGTGCAGGTCGAGCCCGAGGTCAAGATACAGGATGCCATTGGTAAACAGGTCATGCGTGACGACCGCAGCGCCATGGCGCTTGACCTCGTTCCGGTCAATGGTGCGGATGCTCTTGTCGAGGTCGCCGCGGTGCAAAAGCGGAATGGTTGCCAGCGCCTCCTCGGAATCGGGCGTGGCCTGAAGCGTCAGCAACCGCTGGGTATTCGAAACAATCTCCTTTAACGCACGTTCATCCATTCCCGCCTTGATGCGGGCAAGGCGTTCGGTTTCTTCCAGCTCTTTCTGTGCGGCGAGCGTGCTATCCGGAACCAGCGTAACCACGGAACGGTGTCGGTTATCCAGAAAATGCTCGCGGATCAGCTGCTCGAAATAGCCTTCTTTTGCCGTATGCTTCTTGAGTGACTGAAGCGGCCCTTCAAAGGCGATCGGCCCGATCGCATCCGCATCGTAGATCCAGGCGTTGAGCGATTTGAGCCACAGCGACAGACCGCGCGGAAAACCGCCGCTGTTGTTTTCGCGCAGGTCAAACTCGTAGGTGTTGAGCGTGGCCTCAATGTCGTCGCGTTCAATGCCGTTTTCGACCAGGTCTTTCAGCGTGTTAAAGATCAGCGCTTCGGCTTTTCCAAGGTTTTGTGATTCAACCCCCTTGAGCCCGACGGAAAACATCATTTGAATCATGTGGGTTTCGATGCCGCCGCCGGTCAGGTCTTCACCGAGGCCCGATTCAATCAATGCCTTGCGCAGAGGCGAGGCGGGCGTGCCGAGCAGGATATGGTCGAGCAGCGTCAGCGCAAACACGCGCTCCGGATCGGTCGGGGAGGGCAGCAGCCAGTTGACCGTGAACATCGGCTTCGGATTTTCGTCGTCGGCCGATACGGCGTACGGCTTTTCGATGCGGACCGGTTCCGGCAACGGTGCCTGCAGCTCGACTTCCGATTGGGGGTCGATCTTTTCGAACTCCTTCAGGTATTCCTCAAGCAGTTCAAAACGCTGTTCCACCGGATCGTCACCGTAGAAAAAGATGCGCGCATTTGAAGGATGGTAGAAGGATTCGTGGAAGGCCTTGAACTGCTCATGGGTCAGGTCGGGGATATGCTTCGGATTGCCGCCCGAGTCCAGTCCGTAGGTGGTATCGGGAAAGAGCGACTGCTGCGAGGTTTCCATCAGCAGCGAGTCAGGCGAAGAGTAGACGCCCTTCATTTCGTTGTAGACGACTCCTTTGAACGTCAGCGGGGCATCGATCGACTCCAGTTCGTAGTGCCAGCCCTCCTGCATGAAGAAATCGGGGGTGATGCGCGGATGGAAGACCGCATCCAGATAGACATCCACCAGATTATGAAAGTCCTTGAGGTTCTGGCTGGCGACCGGGTAGCACGTCTTATCGGGATAGGTGAATGCATTCAGGAAGGTCTGGAGCGAGCCTTTCAGCAACTGGACAAACGGATCCTTGACCGGATATTTGCGCGAACCGCACAGCACGGTATGCTCCAGGATGTGGGCCACGCCGGTGGAGTCCGACGGCGGCGTGCGGAAGGCGATGCCGAAGCATTTGTTTTCGTCGTCGTTTTCCATCGAAAGGATCTCCGCTCCCGTAGGAATATGGCGGTAGATCTCGGCGTGCGTATTCAGTTCCGCGATTTCCTCGCTGCGCACCAGTTCAAAATTCTTCATGCATTGCTCCGTGGTTAAAGACGAAATCCATACAGGATTCACCCATTTCGGGCGAATCCATTCATGAAATTTTAAGAGACCCGAATGTCCGTCCAAAGTTCAACATTGGGATGGTCGGACAGGGCGATTCCGGCCGGGATGGAGTCCGGCTCGTTCAGCAGGGTGTTGATGATCGCCCGTTTGGATTCTCCGGTAACGAGCAGGATAATTTTCCGCACCTTTTGAAAAAATGCCGGGGTCACGCTGACGCCTTGCATGCCGTCCGGACGATGGGTGCAGAGCGTGAGCGCCCCGCTTTTCATCTGGGCCTGTTCGCGTGTGAAAAAACCGGCCGTATGCCCATCGGTGCCCATACCGAGAAAACCGACATCCACGGCCTTCATGGGCTGCAGGCACGTCTCGAACTTTTCAGCGGCTTCCTGCGCAGGCAGCGACGTGTCCACGCGGATAAAGCGATCCGCGCAATCCAGGGCCTCCAGCATCGGCTCGAGATTATGGGCATTGTTATGATCGGACCGGAGCGGCACCATTCGTTCGTCGCTCAGGAACAGCCGGCGGTCGGTATGCACCGGACACGGCCGGGCCGCGAGGCGGTTGTAGAGGACATACGGCGTGCTGCCGCCGCTAAGCATCAGGTTTCCGGATGCGGGAAGAATGCTCCGTAAAAGCCCCTCTGCGCTGCTCAGCAGTGCTTCCATTGTTGGGTAGTCCAGGATCTTAATCATGCGAAAAACGATAGCCTACGGGGCATATGTTGGCAAATACAGCCGACTGAATTCGTTTCGCGGGACAACAGGCGCATATGCGTTATTGAAACTGACTCTAAATAAAGAGGCCCTCAGGAAGAGGGTTGCGAATCGTTTTTGCATGGGTATGATGTCTGTTTTGTTAGTGCTCTAAAC
>JABDQT010000039.1 GCA_013042165.1 Kiritimatiellales bacterium
GGTAGCCGAAGAAGATCGAATAGCTGAGCATTGCGAACCGCCATACCCAAACGGCTGCTGCCGGGTTGAAGCGGTTGAGAATCATCAGCGAGCGAACGGCAATGGCGGCGGAAAGACCGATCCACAGAAAGAGATAAATAACCCCGCGCGGGAGCACCTTGAATTCGTTTTCCATCCTGATCCATCCCTCCTTATTTCAGGCTGTCATCGTAGTGATTCCGGGGTCAAATGCAATCGATCGAACGGGGGTCTGCTAAAATATATGGATTGACCCTGAAGGCGGAAGGTTCTAGCGTTGTTTGGTAGGGGGATGGAAGTTAACCGGACCACAGGAGAATACCATGAAGATCTTATTTACAATCATTACGTTCACGCTCTCGATCATGATTGCCGGATGCACCACCTCCTCGCAGGTGCAGGAGCTGATCGATGCCAGACATCGCGACTATCTCTCTAAAGCCGAATCGCAGCAGCAGTCGATTGATGTTCTCAAAAAATCCGCCGTGGCGGCACTTGAAAAAAGCAAGGAAAACGGTGAAGCCCTGAAGCAGCTCGAAGCGGAGTTGCAGAATGTGCTGGCGCAGCTCAAGGTGGTTCAGGGATATGCCGAAGCCTCGAAAGTGATGAGTGCGGCCAACACCGTCAACGTTGCAAATCTTGAGGAGGCGGTCAGCGCGTTACAGGAACAGCTTGAAGAGACAGCCGACCGGTTTGCCGAAATCGACATGCTTCACGAAGAGGTCTTGATTGCCAACTATCAGACGATTGTCGGCAGTGCCAATGCCGCGATCGAGTCCTTGAAAGAACACGGCTGGGCGGCGTCCACCAATGCGCCGGTCCTGCTGGATGAGCCGATCGAAATTATTGCACCCGACACCTCGGTTGCCGCTCCTGTTGCCGGGCAGGATTCCGAGTAGGGGATCAAAGACGACGCCAAGGAAGATTTAACCCATAGGATTTGTCATGAAAGAGCACCGTGTCGCACACATCGAGCGGACTACGCAGGAAACTCAGATCGATTTGCGACTGGATGTCGACGGCAAGGGTGTGTATGAGATTTCCACCGGCGTGCCTTTCTTTGACCACATGCTCGACCTGCTGGCCAAGCATGCCCTGTTCGATCTGAACATCAAGGCCGCCGGCGATATCGACGTCGACTACCACCACTTGGTTGAAGACGTAGGGATTGTGCTGGGCGAGGCGCTCAATCAGGCGCTGGAGGATCGAAAGGGCATCAATCGCTATGGGTTCTGGGTGCTTCCGATGGACGAAGCGCAGGCGCAGGCCGAGGTTTGCCTTGATCTCGGCGGCCGCCCGTTCTTTGTCTATAAGATGGAGCATGACCAAAAGTATATCCGCGATTTTGATGTGGCCATCATCAAGCATTTCTGGCGCTCGTTCTGCGACGCGGCCAAAATGAACCTGCACATCGAATTGAAGTTTGGTGAAGACCTTCATCATTGCGTCGAGGCCATCTTCAAGGCGGTGGCGCGTGCGCTTCGCATGGCCTGCGATTCCGACCCGCGCGCCCTTGACCAGGTTCCTTCGAGCAAAGGCCGTATCGGCGCCTAGCAGAATGGAGTTCCTGTTCCAATACACCATGCCCGATCTGTTCTGGATCGGGCTGAGCCTGTTTTTGATCGGCATGAGCAAAGGTGGGTTTCCCGTTGGGTCCATCGCGTTACCGATTCTGATTCTGGTGTGGCCGGTGCAGGCGCAGGCGGCGCGCTCGGCGGTGGGCTTCATGCTGCCGATGCTCTGCCTGATGGATATTGTGGCGCTCGCATTCTATTGGCGGCATGTTCAATGGGGCCGGCTGATCTACCTCATGCCGGCCACGGTGCTGGGCGTGGCGGTTGCGAGTTTTCTATTTGTCTCCGACGAGTCTGCGATGATCGCCCTGTCCGACCGGGCGCTGAAAGTGCTGATCGGTGGACTGGGTGTTCTGTTTGTCGGCTACTTTGCCTCTAAAAAATGGATACTTCGGCACATACATGCTGCGGAGCCGAACTGGACGAAGGGATCGATGTTCGGTTTTGGGGCAGGCATGACTTCCACTCTGGCGCATGCAGCCGGACCGGTGATGCAGATGTACCTCTTGCCCCAGCAGCTCGAAAAGAAAAAGTTTGCCGGCACCAGCTGTGCCTTTTTCTGGATGCTCAACCTGATCAAGCTGCTTCCGTTCGCCATGCTTGGAAGAATCCAGCCGGACAACCTGAAGCTGGGTGCAGTACTGCTGCCGGTTATTCCGCTCGGCGTGGCATTCGGCTGGTGGCTGACGCACAAAACAGAGCAGAAGCACTACACGATTCTGATCTATGCCGTGCTCTTCATCACTTCGGTAACCCTGATTCTCAAAGCGCTGTAGGCTAGTTGCCCCCGAACGCCTGATTGGCCTGAGTCAGCTGGCCTTCTATCAGAGCCTGCATGGCGGCTCCGCTTTCCCGCCAGGCAGCCAGTTGCTCAGGGGTCAGGATTTCCTGCATGCGCCGATCCATCCGCTCGCCCAGGGCTTTCATGTCGGTAAGGTGCCTGGAAATGTTGTCTTCGGAAAAACGCTCCGGGCTGAGATCCGTGCTTTCGCTGTCATGAAGATCGGTGGACCAGGTATAGGTTTCGCGTTCATCATACATGATTTGCAGGACTTCGCGGTAGGCTTCTTTGGAGAGGGCGGCACCGCCCAGCATCTGGTCCATTTGGGAGAGCATCATGCGCTCGCCGATGGTGTCTTCGTAAAATTTGAATTCTTCGAAGTCTTTGGGACTGTTGAGAAAGGTCTCCATTTCCAAACGCGTGGTTTCGTTTGCCTGTCGGGTTTTTTCCTGCAGGGCCGATTGTTCTTCTTCGGTCAGGCTCCCTGAGGCGATTTTCATGTGCATGTCTACGTGGGCCATCTGGCGGTACATCAGCAGCTCCATAAAATAGTTGGTCTCATCCGCATTCAGGTCGAGGTATTCGATCATGTCGGAATAGAGCGCACCGACCGCGCCGCGCTGGCTGGCTTCCACCATTTTGTTGATGGTTGGATTTTCGTCTATCGTTTTCGCCATACTGCGCATGATCCGCCGGGTACTTTCCTTTGCGCTTTGAACCTCCGGTGCAGGCGTTTCTGCCGGAGCAGGTGTCTTTTTCTGCGGCTGGAAATCCTCGTTCACTTCGTGCTGCACGAGTTCGGCTTGCTTCTCGGAAACAGAGGGCGTTTGAATACGTTTGGATTGCTCTGCAGGAGCGGCTTCCAGGTCGGCAATGGTTTGCGCCATCCGGCCGATTTGCTGCCGCTGCCGCTGAAGGGCAACCACGAGCACAATGCAGATCATGGCCAGCAGAATTATGGGTAGCTGTTTCCTCATGGCGGTGCTCCTCTCATTGATTGACATCTCCTCTTCGCGAATATAGTTCAGGGCTTATAGGTTTGGCGGATGGTTGTAAAGGACTCAACCTGTCTCGGCTGGGTGATCAGGATAGGAAGTTTTCGAAAAAGGACGGTCAAAGTAAGGTTTGAGCATCCGGCAAAAGGCGAGTTGCAGGGGCAATTGAGATCCTGTTTTTTGTATTCATGTTGTTGCACGACGGATAGACTGCGCTTTATTAGTTTTTGAAGGAAAAAACGGATGATCGGTATAATTGATTATGGCATGGGCAACCTCGGTAGCGTGACCAATGCATTCCGATTTCTCGAGCTGGACGCGAAAATTGTTTCCAGCCGGCAGGAAATGGATAGCTGCCGTGCACTGATTCTTCCCGGCGTTGGTGCGTTTGGCGATTGCATGCGCCATCTGGTTGAGCACGATTTTGTGGAATCCATCGAAGGTTGGGTTCGGGGGGGGAAGCCGCTGATGGGCATCTGCCTTGGCTTGCAGGCGTTGTTTCAAAGCTCGGAGGAATCACCGGATGTGCCGGGGTTGGGGATCTTTGCGGGTACCGTGAAAAAATTTGATTTGCCCAGAGAGCTCAAGGTGCCGCAGATTGGATGGAACCGCATGGTCGAGGTACAGCCAGATTGCCCCATGTTTGAGGGGATCGACGACCGATCATTTTTCTACCTGGTCCACTCCTACTACGTCTTTCCCGCAAATGAAGCAATTGTCGCCGGCCGAACCGACTACGGGGTGGATTATTGCTCGAGCGTCTGGCATGAAAACGTCTTCGCCACGCAGTTTCACCCCGAAAAATCCCAATCCGCGGGATTGCGTATGCTCCGGAATTTCTGGAATTGGGCTGAACACACGTATTAAGTCGGCACGGAAATTGCGTACATTAAAAAAATTGCATACGTTAATTCGCATGCCTAGTTAGTACAATCTGCTAGTATTCACGCAATTTTTGGAAGGTAATTATGAGCTTGAAGCGAAAGATACTCCTCATTCTTTCTCTTGCGACAATCATCTCGGTGATTGTCGCGAGTATCCTGTTGGCCTTTTTGTTCAACCTGCACAGGCCTTTGCCTTCTGGTGCAGATGGCGGCATGAGTCCACTGCTGATTGCAATCATCATTTATCTTTCGAGCTCGCTCTCTCTTTTGGCGCTGATCAACTTTCTGCTGGGAAAGCACATGATCGTTCCGATTGTTGAGCGCGAAATGATGGATAATGAACGCGCCATGCTTACCGAGCAGCTGCATCATTCGCAGAAGATGGAGGCCGTTGGCCGGCTGGCGGGGAGCATTGCCCATGATTTTAACAACCTGCTTACCATCATTGATGGTTATACAAGCCTGATCATTGCCGATCCCCAGGCCGCGGAAACCGAGCAGAATGCCAAGGAAGTGGTCAGCGCCGCACGCAAGGCCTCCTTCATCACCCGTAAGCTGCTGAGTTTCAGCCAGAAAGAAAAGACCGAGCCGATGCTGCTCAACCTCAACACAACGCTTGAGGACACCAAGAAAATGCTGGCCCGCCTTATCGGTGAAAAAATCACGTTGATTACTAAGCCGTATGATGAACCGATTTATGCGATGACAGATCCCGTTCAAATGGGACAGGTGCTCATGAACCTGGCCGTTAACGCCCGCGATGCCATGCCCAATGGCGGACGAATCACCATCAAGGTCGGAAGCCGTCAGGTAAGCAATGGTCAATGCAACAAGCCGGACAGCCTGCCTGCCGGAGACTATGCGGAAATCTCGGTGCAGGATACGGGCATGGGGATTGACGAGGAAACCATTGGAAAAATCTTCGAGGCATTTTTCACCACAAAGAAAGACGGGAAGGGAACCGGTCTCGGGCTTTCGATCGTTAAAGGCATCATGAAGGAAAACAACGGATTCATCGATGTTTCGAGCAAGGTGGGCGGCGGCACAACCTTCATGGTCTATCTGCCTCTCTCCGAAGTGGCGGAAGGAGACCTGCCGGACGATGAATTGCAGGAGCCTCCTGCTCTGGGACCTGCGCCGGCGGCCGTTCAGCCCGCATCGGCGGTCGAACAGGCTCCGGAACCCACCGCATCGGAAGTATCCGGGGATACCCCGACCATTCTTTTGGTTGAGGACGATCCCATGATACTTACCCTCGTTGCGCAAACGCTTGAAAGCCAAGGCTATCATGTTCTGCAGGCTAAAGAAGGCTGGGAAGGCGTTAAGGTCGGACGCAATTATAAGGGTAAGATCGATATGCTGTTTACGGATGTGGTGATGAACGGGCTCGGCGGTGCCGAACTGGCGATTGCCACACAGGAACTCTACCCCGACATCAAAGTCCTCTTCATGTCGGGCTATTCGCGCACCCAGCTCGACGATGAAGGCGTTCCGCACGATGCCGAACTGCTTGAAAAACCCTTTACGCCCGACAAGGTCATATCGATGGTGCGGCGACTACTGGAAAGTTAGCGCCACCGTCTCAGCGGCACTTGCGGGAATCCAGCAGGCCTGGCCATCGGCCAACTGTATATGCCACCACATGCCGCGGACTTCCCGGAGTGTGAACTCCGTTCCCGCATGCAGCGGTTCCCGAAAAGCAGGCGCGTACATGGCGGCATCGCCCTTGCGCGCCACAACTTCTTCGGCAACGATCACCCCCGGTCGCCTGCGGATGTTTACCCAGGTTTCGGCAAGCAGCGATCCCATCAGAATGACCGACAGGATGCCGGCGACGTATGCTGTGATGCGGGCTTCCTTTTTGACCGATCGGCTGGTCCATAACCATGCGCTCCAAAACAGCAGCCAGCAACCGGCGAACAGCCATCCGCGCAAGGCGGCCGAGGTTTCAGTATGCCAACCCAGCACGCTTGCCGCAAACGGGTGCGGATCCTGTTGCGGAATCAGGTCGGTCCGCAACGCGAGTGCGGCATTCAGGTTGTGCTGCACGTCCTCGCTGTTTGGTAAATGCTGCTCCGCCCGCCTATAGTTGAGAATGGCCCGGCCGACATCTCCCGCCATGAACCAGCTGTTGCCCAGCGTGTAGAACAGATGCCCGTTGACAATATTTTCCTCATGAACCAGATATTCGAACTGCTTGGCGGCTTCGGCATACATTGCCGCATTCGTGGCCGAGCGGAACATGCCGTGTGCGTTTTCCAGCGTCTGGACCCGATAGTCTTTGCCCAAAACCGGGTGCCCGGCA
>JABDQT010000010.1 GCA_013042165.1 Kiritimatiellales bacterium
GAGGCTACCGCGTGAGCGCGAGCCGGATCAGGTCTTCCACCGTCATGTCGGGAGTCAGCTTGGCGGCCACGGCCTTGATCATTTTGGCGGCATCGTCCGGTTTCTGGCCGAGGGCGCCGAGAGCAAGCGCGGCATCGCGCAGGCGGGAGTCGCCCGGAGTTTCGGCCGGGACAAAGGCGTCGAGCTGTTCGCCCACATCAAACTTGTCGCGCAGTTCGACCACGATGCGTTCGGCGGTCTTCTTGCCGATGCCCGAAATCGAAGAGATCTGTTTGATATCGCCATTGATAAGTGCGCTTTTGAGTTCCCGTACCGGCAGGCCGGAAAGCGTGCTGATGGCCAGTTTGGGGCCGACGCCGCTGATGGTCAGTAGGCGGGTGAACATGTCGCGCTCCTCCTCGGAGCAGAAGCCGAAAAGCTTTTGACCGGCATCCGTGATGTGGTGGTAGGTCAGGATGCGGCAGGTCTCGCCCTCGAGCGGGAGCTGGTCATAGCTGCTGAGCGGAATAAAGACTTCGTAGCCCACGCCCCCGACATTCATCTCAATGCGCGCGAGCTGCTTCGTGTCCAGTTTGCCTTCCAGAAAAGTAATCATGGTTGGGCATGGTGCCGAATACAGGCGGGGAAATACAGTTCTATTTCAAGTGTTTGGAACCCGGCGCTCGATAGAACTCATTGTAAGGTTACGGCGTCTCGCCAGAACAGAAGTACATATTAAAAATGGGATCACAATAAGGAGCATTGAGATGATAAAGATTGATTGGGTTAGAATCGGGTTTCTTGCGACGGCTTCCGTTGTCGCCTTTTCGGTTGGAAAGGCATCAGCCGAAGAAGTCACAGTAACGATTAATGATGTAAAGGTGGAAGACACCGTTTACACCCCGTATTATGAAATTCAGACCGAACAGGACCACCAACAGGGTTCTGCTCAGAAATGGATTCGATTAGGGGTTTATTTTACAACTGAAGGTGGATGGATTGATGAGATTGACATCACTCAACTGGCAGTCATCAAGGGTGATAAAGCCGAGAAGGACATCACGCTGTCTGAAAAAGTGCATTATATCAACATCGAGCCCGGTGATCATTATGTCTATGTTTATCTGCATCCGAGCTATGTGAAACGTTATGAAATAGATGCGTTTGATTTGGACAGTGCTGCCTTCATTGCTGTCGATGGAAAAGTCGTTGCAACCAAAGAAACCAGCAAAGACTCGCCGAAAGGATGGTCATTAGACCGTAGCAACCAACGAAAAGGGTATCTACTGAACCATGCAGAGACCCCGTTCTGGTTTGTGAATTATGACTTCAAAGAAATCATTAAAACGGAAAAGTAATCCGGACGAATAGACAAATATTAAGCTCAACTCATAATTCCTTGTCGGGCTAATCCCTGAAGTTCAGTTTTTCCAATCATTGGCGGAATGGTATTTCAGGGATTTTTTATGTGGCTGAAGCATTGCTTTTTAAGCGGGAAGCTATATGTTCGCGCCTCATTTTTCGCTTTTGGAGAAAACCATGCCCCAGGAAATCAGGAATATCGCGATCATCGCGCACGTCGACCACGGTAAAACCACGCTTGTGGACGAGATCATCAAGCAGGCGCATCTGTTCCGCGACAACGAGGATATGCAGGAATGCATGCTCGACAGCAACGACCTTGAACGCGAACGCGGTATCACGATCCTTTCAAAAAATATCAGCGTCAACTACAAGGGGGTGAAGGTCAATGTGATCGATACACCCGGCCATAGCGATTTCGGCGGGCAGGTGGAGCGCGTGTTGAATCTGGCCGACGGCGTTTTGCTGCTGGTCGATGCCGCCGAGGGTCCGATGCCGCAGACCCGCTTCGTTCTTGATAAGGCGCTGGAGCTGAATCTCAAGGCCGTGGTCATCATCAACAAAATCGATAAGCCGGACGCCCGTCCGGATGTGATTCACGATCTCGTCTTTGATCTCTTTGCTGAGCTCGAAGCCAATGACGATCAGCTCGACTTCCCCATGCTCTACTGCTCCGGCAAAGACGGTTGGGCCGACACGGTGCTCGACGGCCCGCGCGATTCGATGCTGCCGCTGATGGATGCCATTCTTGAGCACATTCCCGCGCCGAAGGTCAACGATGGCCCGGTACAGATGCAGGTGACCTCCATCGACTACAACGACTATGTAGGCCGTATCGGGGTCGGCCGCGTGTATCGCGGAGCGCTCAACACGAAGCAGCCGCTGATGCATATCCGCCGTAACGGCGATCAGATACAAACGCGCATCAAGCAGCTCTTCACCTTCGAGGGTCTTGGGCGCAATGAAGTCGAAGAAGTTCCGTGCGGCGATCTCTGCGCCATTGTGGGGATTCCCGATATCGATATCGGCGACTGCATCACCGATTTTGAAACACCGGAAATCCTTCCGCCGATCAGCATTGACGAACCAACGCTCTCGATGACGTTCAGTGTCAACGATTCACCCTTCTATGGACAGGACGGTCAGTTTGTAACCAGCCGCCACCTGCGCGACCGCCTGCTGAAGGAGACCGAGCGCGATGTGGCACTGCGCGTTGAAGAAACCGCCGGCGATGCATTCCGTGTGAGTGGCCGCGGGGTGCTGCACCTCTCCATTCTGATCGAAACCATGCGACGCGAAGGCTTCGAAATGTCCGTGGCCCAGCCGCAGGTAATCTTTAAAGACAAGCACGGCAAGAAAGAGGAGCCGATTGAAATCCTGCACGTCGATGTGCCGGACGAATATGCCGGCAAGATCATCGAAGTAGCCGGAACCCGCAAGGGTGAGATGGTCGATATGGCGCAGCACGGCCTGCGTAAAACCATCCGCTTCCAGATTCCTACCCGCGGCCTGATCGGTCTGCGTTCAAAAATGCTCACGGCTTCGGCCGGCGAAGCGATTGTGACGCACCGCTTTTTGCATTATGAGCCTTACAAAGGTGAAATCCAGCAGCGCAACAACGGTGTGCTTATTTCGCAGGCCAAGGGGGCCGCTGTGGCTTTCGCCATCGACGGGCTTCAGCAGCGCGGCATCTTTTTCGTCAACCCCGGCGAAGAGTGCTACGAAGGCATGGTCGTTGCCGAGCACTGCCTCGACAAGGATCTGGTGGTGAATATACAGAAGGCCAAGCAGCTCACCAACGTCCGGGCCTCGGGAACCGACCGCGCCATGAAGATTGCGCCGGCACAGGTGAAAAGCCTCGAAGAAGCGCTCGAATATATTGCGGCAGACGAGCTGGTTGAGATCACGCCGAACAACATCCGCATGCGTAAAAAAATGCTTACCGAAAACGAACGCAAGCGCTTCAGCCGCCAAAAGGCGGATTGATGCGCGATAAAATTCGCGCCTCTTTCGGGGCGTTCGTTTTTGTGTAAATTTTCAAGAATAGATTGCTTTCCTCGCCGTTGATCATAAAGTTGGCGAAGATTCATTCAGAAGGGTTTCATGGATCGTTACGGGAACCACGGGGTTTCCGGAAGCCGAACGGGTCGGGACAGGCATGGGGCACTGGGTGGGGGAAAGAGATAAAACCATGGAAAAAAGACTGTATGTAGGAAATCTCTCCTACAATTCTACCGAAGACGACATTCAGGAAATGTTCAAACAGGCCGGTACGATCGTTTCGTGCCAGCTGATGCTGGACAAGTTTACCAGCCGTTCCCGCGGATTCGCCTTTGTTGAAATGGACACGCCCGAGGAAGCGAACAAGGCTGTCGAGATGTTCAACGAGCAGGCGCTTGATGGCCGCAATTTGCGGGTTAATATCGCCAAGCCTCGCGAAGAGCGTCCTCCCCGGCGTGAAGGCGGCGGCGGATATGGCGGCGGCGGTGGCCGCGATCGCTACTAAACAACTGCCACGCCGAGTAAACAAACAGGCCCGAGCTTCCGCCCGGGCTTTTTGTTATTTAATCAATCTTGATTCCGATACCTGCCACCGTATCGAAATCACCACTTAGATCTATCCACAGATTTCTCAGATTAGAAGGATTCAAAATCAGAGCAATCGGTGTAATCTGTGGATTGTATTATGAAATACAAGCACATCATCTGGGACTGGAACGGGACGCTGTGGGACGACACCTGGCTTTGCGTTGAGATCAATAACCATATGCTGCGCCGCCGAAACCTTCCCGATATTACGCTCGAGACCTACCAGGCAAAACTCTGCTTCCCGGTCACGGACTATTACTGCCAACTGGGCTTCGATTATCAGAAAGATCCCTACCATCAGCTGGCGGAAGAGTTTATCGCGGAATATGAAAAGCGTCGCTTCGAGTGCGAACTTCAGCCGGGTGCGCGTGAAC